>NC_009706.1:1829823-2134794 GCF_000016505.1 Clostridium kluyveri DSM 555 | reverse complement strand
GCAGATGAATATCATATAATCAGTACAAGAGATAAAAAATCATTGATAGATTTTGTGAAAAATTGTGATGGAAAAATAGATGGAGTGATAACCATAGCCAGCGATATACCTCATATGGTATCAAAAGTTGCAGAAGAAATAGGGGTAAAACATATACCTATAGAAGCTGCTTGTTTAACGGTAGATAAGCTTAAAATGAAAGAGGTTTTAAAAAAAGCTGGAATAAATGTGCCTCCCTTTAGAAAAATAAATTCATTAAATGATTTGAAAAAGTTTATAAATGAATATGCATATCCTGTAGTTATTAAACCTGTTGATAATTCTGGAGCTAGAGGGGTTTTAAGATTAACTGAAGCAGTGGATTTAACATGGGCTTTAAATGAAAGTAAAAGTAATTCTAGAAGTGGAGATGTAATGGTAGAAAAATTTCTAGAGGGTAACCAAATAAGTACAGAGGGCATTATGTATGAAGATGAATTTTATATTACAGGATTTGCAGATAGAAATTATGAAATGTTAGAAAAATTTTCACCTAATATTATAGAAAATGGCGGCGATTCACCTACTTTGTTATCACAGGATGCCAAAAAATTAGTTAATAGTGAATTTGAAAAAGCAGTTAGAGCGTTAGATATAAATTGGGGACCTGGCAAAGGAGATATGATTTATAGTAATGGGAGGGCCTATGTGGTTGAAATTGCAGCCAGATTAAGCGGCGGAAATTTTTGTTATGATCATGTGCCTTTAGGCACAGGAGTGGATATAGTAGATGCCTATATTGATATGGCAGTGGGAAATTCAATAAATACAGATTGTTTTAAACCTAAATTCCAGAGAGGGGTAGCACAAAGATATTTTTTTCCCGGAATAGGAAAAATAAAAAGTATATCTGGCCTTGATAAAGTGAAGAACATGAAAAATATAGTAAAGGTTGATTTTTTTATAAAGGAAGGAGATTTAATAGAAAAGCAGTCCAATCACACTACTAGAGTAGGGTATGTTATAGCTGTGGGAAAAGATAAAAATGAAGCTGTAAAATTTGCTGAAGAGGCTGTAAAGTCTGTAGAATTTACATTTGAATAATTTTAAGTACATCAATTTTATTCTTTAGGAGAGATAAACATGAAAAAATTAAAATTGTATACAGCATTCCATTTAAATTTAGCCTTTTCTTCTATTCCGGAAGAACAATATGCACTTGCTATTGATAGATGCTACTGGCCTATTATAAGTATACTAGAAGAATTTCATAATATAAAATTTGGTATAGAGCTTACAGCTTATACTCTTAAAAAGATTAAAGAAATAGATTATACATTTATAGAAAAATTAAAGGAACTATATAATAAAGGAAGATGTGAGATACTGGGTTCAGGTGTGTCACAGGCTATATTTCCTTTAATTCCTCAAAAAGTTAATATAAAAAATTTAGAAATGGGAAATAGAGTATATAAAGACATATTAGGAGAAGTACCTTCAACTTCCTATGTAAATGAACAGTGTTATTCAGATGGTATAGCAGAAGCTTATTGTATTAATGGATATAGAAATTTAATTATGGATTATGATAATTCAAATTTATTCAATACATATCCCAAAGAGTTTAAATATAAATCTCATAAAATAAAAACATCTCGTGGAGAATTAAATTTGCTTTGGAACAATTCTATTGCTTTTCAGAAGTTTCAACGTTATGCTTTTGGGCAGATTACTATGGAGGAGTATTTAAGATATTTAAATGCCCAGTTTAATGAAAAAGAAGAGAGAATTTTATGTATGTACGGCTCTGATTTAGAAATATTTGATTACAAACCTGGAAATTATGACTGGTTTTATAACCCAAAAGCATCTGTAGAAATAGATAGAATCAAAAAAATATTTAAGTTTTTAAATAACCACGATAAATTTGAATTTATACTTCCAAAAGATGCGGCAGAAGAAATTAATTCAGGTAAATTTATAAGTATATCTACACCAGAGTACCCCTTAGTATGTAAAAAGCAGCCTAAATATAATGCAGTAAGATGGGCTGTAAGTGGACTTAAAAATACTAAAATGAATACTGAATGCAATAGAATATATGAAAATTTAAATTTTTTAGGTAAATTTAATAAAGATAATGATGAACTTTGGGGAAATTTATCCTTACTGTATGGTTCGGACTATAGAACTAAGACCACAGAATCAAAGTTTACCGAATATTATTCTCTTATTGGTAAGACAGAGGCCATGATAGAAAGAGAATTAATGGATATAAAGAACTCTCATAAAAAAGCTTATGCTTTTGAATTAATAAATACCAGGAGTTCTGTTGTAGAGGCGGGATTTATATATGAATGTAATGTTAAATTTAAGCAGGGAGAGGTATTTGAAGAAAAACATAAATTATTTTTAAATGGCAATCCTGTTAATTTCCAATTTGAAAATGTGGAATACTATAGAGAAGGTAGTATAAGACAATGTAGTATTGTAATGGAACTACCTGAATTAAAACCAGGACAAAATATTTATGGTGAATTCAAAAATTACCTCTATTATAATTATAACAACTGGAGTATAAAAGATAACATAATAGAAACTAAAAGTGTAAAAATAGAATTTTCAAAAACAAAAAAGGGTACCGTTGAAAATTTAGTATTAAAAGATGTAAGCAAAAACAGTGTCTTAGGTCATATTGAGCATGGATATTATGATGACATAAGGTATTCACCAGATTATTTTTCAGGACATACTATTTTAAGGCAGAATTCTCTAAGACAGATAACGGATTTAGATAAAAGCAGCATAATATATCCAGATAAAGAGGAGAACTTTAATATAAGAATACCTGTAAAATCCAAGATAACTGGGGAGTTTGGGGAACTTTGGAAAATATATTATATATATATGAATGAAAGTAGGGTAGATATAGAATATAATTTTAGATTTAAAGATATTTGTCCAATATTTTTTAGGACAGGCATATTGACCTTTAATCCAGAATTTTTTGATATAAATACCTTAAAATATAAGACAAATAATGGTGGCAGCATAGAAGAATATAAATTAAAAGATAAAAATTTCAATCAAACAGATATGGTAAGTTTAAATGTATCTGCCAATGGGTGCATAGGAGCTACGGAGGAAAAGCTAATTTTGGAGGATAATGATAAAAAAATTGTAATACAAAGAGATAATTCTTTATTGTATACTGTTCCTATGATTGAATATAGGGAAATAGATGAGAAGTATATGCTGAGGATATATCATTCTTTAAGTGAAACTGATGATACGGGGAGTATATTTTGGAGAGGACATGGAAAATTTAAAATGTCTATAGGTTGTAAGGAAACAAATATATTTAACAATGAAATATTTTTTATCTAAAATGTAGAAGGTGAGCTAAATGTTTGAGTTTAATAATAGTATTTCAGTTATTGGAACGGGATATGTGGGGTTAGTTAGTGGAGCCTGTCTTTCAGAGTTTGGCATGAATGTTATATGCCTAGATAAAGATGAGGAAAAAATAAAAAGATTAAAGAAATTAGAAATACCCATATATGAGCCAGGACTTTATGATATAGTGAAGAAAAATGTGAATATGGAAAGGTTGAGTTTTACAAATGATCTTAAATATGCTGTTGAAAATTCAGAAGTTATATTCATTGCAGTGGGTACTCCTCCACTAGAGGATGGTTCGGCAGATTTGGGATATGTACTAAAGGCTGTAGAAGAGGTAGCTGAGTACATGAATGGGTATAAAATTATCGTAAACAAGAGTACTGTTCCTGTGGGAACAGGGAAAAAAGTAAAAGCTAAGGTAAAAGAAGTTTTGGATAGAAGGGGAGCAGATGATATTTTTGATATAGTGTCCAATCCCGAGTTTTTAAGAGAAGGTGCTGCGGTGAAAGACTTCACACACCCCGATAGAGTGGTTATAGGTGTTGAGAGTAAAAGGGCAGAGTATATAATGAAACAGATATATAATGTTTTATATCTTATAAGTGTTCCTTTTGTTATAACTAATTTAGAAACAGCAGAAATGATAAAATATGCTTCCAATGCTTTTTTGGCAGTTAAAATCTCATTTATAAATGAAATGGCTAATATATGTGAAAAAATTGGTGCAGATGTTCATCATGTGGCTAAGGCCATGGGACATGATGGTAGAATTGGCTCAAAATTTTTACATCCAGGTCCCGGATATGGCGGCAGCTGTTTTCCAAAAGATACTAGGGCACTAGCTTATACGGCACGAGAATTTGGAGCAAAATCCAGTATTGTAGAAACAGTTATAAAGGTAAATGAAAATCAAAAAGAGAGAATGATTCGTAAAATAAAATGTAAATTTAGTGGTAATTTAAAAGGAGTAAATATAGCACTTTTAGGATTATCATTTAAACCTGAAACAGATGATTTAAGGGAATCACCAGCTCTTTATATTGGAAATAGATTGGTTGAAGAGGGAGCAGAAGTTAATGTATATGATCCAGCGGCCATGACTAACTGCCAAAAACTCTATCCAGAACTTAAAATCAACTATTGTAGAGATGAATATGAAGCTTGTACAAATGCAGAGGCAGTTATTTTAGCTACGGAGTGGAATCAATTTAGAAGTATGAATTTAAGTAGAATTAAAGATAAAATGAAAAGATTATTATTTTTGGATATTAGAAATGTTTATGAACCGGAAAAAATGAAGAAACTTGGTTTTGAATATGAAGGAGTTGGAAGAAAATGAAAATAATATTGGTTACAGGAGGAGCAGGATTTATTGGTTCCAATATATGTGATAAACTCTTGGATTTAAATTATAGAGTAGTAAATTTAGATAATTTTAATTCTTATTATAATCCTAAAATAAAAGAAAAAAATATTGAGAAAGCTTTAAAAAGCGATAAATATACTTTATATAGGGGAGATATACTTAATAAGGATTTATTAAATAATATATTTGATGAAAATAATGTGGAACTGGTAATACATCTGGCTGCTATGGCGGGGGTGAGAAATTCATTAAAAGATCCACTAGAGTATGTAGATGTGGATATTAAAGGAACTGTGAATTTACTTCAAATTTGTGTTGAAAGAGGGGTAAAGAAATTTATAAATGCCTCTTCATCCTCTGTTTATGGTATTAACCATAAAATACCATTTTCTGAAGAAGATAATGTAGAACTGCAAATTTCTCCTTATGCTGCGGCTAAAAGAGCTGCAGAATTATTTTGTTCTACATATACGAGATTACATGATATAAATATTGCTTGTTTAAGATTCTTTACTGTATATGGACCAAGGCAAAGGCCTGAAATGGCTATACATATGTTTACAAAAAGTATATATGAGGGTAAATCTATAAATATGTTTGGAGATGGCTCAAGTAAAAGAGACTATACATATATAGATGATGTTGTAGATGGAATAGTGTCATTAATAGATAAAGATTTTAAATTTGAAGTATTTAATTTTGGCAATAGTCAAACCATATCTCTTCTTGATTTGATAAAAACCATAGAAAATATTGTAGGTAAAAAAGCTATTATTAATAGAGTGCGTATACAAAAAGGTGATGTTCCTGTTACTTATGCTGATATAAGCAAGGCAAAAAAGTTTATTGGGTATAATCCAATGGTTAATATAAAACAGGGTATTAAGAAATTTTATGATTGGTATTGTGATGAAGTAAAAGAATAATAGTAATTTTTTATAAAGCTTAAGATTAAATGCAATAAGTCTTAAGTTTCGTCTGTATTAAACGAAAAACAGTAAAAAGGGTAGTTTGTCGAATAATAATTGTATAAAGGGCAACTTTAGTATGGGTGCTTAAAATACATAAGTAATAGATTTATTGAAAAATAAAGTCATAGAACAATTAGAAAAAGAATTAGCTATAGTCTGTAATTTTGTTGTTTCTCTTAATTGAATAGAAGAGTATTGAAGAAACATATAAGAGGTAGTTATGGTGTTTATCCCAGTCGTAAATAAGAGCGGAAAAAGAACTCAATGGAATCTTGTCAAGGTATATACTGAAAATAGAGTAATTATATGGTGAAAAAATCAATATCTAATTTGATAACGATAGGATGTAATTTATATAATATAGGAAGTGATAGTTAAATGGGGTATTACACAGATAAAAATATTCTTATAATAGGTGGTACTGGCACCATTGGAAGAGGACTTGCAAAAAAATTACTTTATCAAAAACCTAGGGTAATAAGAATTTTTAGCAGGGATGAATACAAGCAGTTTATAATGCAAAAGGAACTCGATCATATATCAAAATTCAGATATTTGATTGGTGATGTTAGGGATTATGAAAGAGTGGAAAGGGCAATGAATAATATAGATGTAGTCTTTAATCTGGCTGCCATGAAACATGTACCCTCTTGTGAATATAACCCAACAGAAGCTATTAAGACAAATGTACAGGGAATGGAAAATGTTATAAAAGCTTCTATATACAATAATGTGGATTCTGTGCTTTTTACAAGTTCCGATAAAGCCATAAATCCTACAAATACATATGGAGCTACCAAGCTTTTAGCTGAAAAATTAGTACAGGCAGCTAACTTTAGCAAGGGAAAAGTTAAAACAAGATTTTCAGCTGTTAGATTCGGAAATGTTATGGGTTCACGTGGTTCAGTTATACCGTTATTTAAGAAGCAGATATTGGAGAAAAGGTATATAACTGTTACTGACAGTAATATGACTAGGTTTATGATGACTTTATCACAGTCGGTCTCTTTAATAATGGAAACTGCAGAAAAATCTCATGGCGGTGAAGCATTTGTTTTAAAAATGCCGGTTATAAAATTATTGGATTTGGTGGAAATAGTAATTGAAGAAGTTTGTAATAAGTATGATATTGATCCTAAAAATATACAAATAGAAAATATAGGTTTAAGGGCAGGAGAGAGGAAATTTGAAGAGCTTATGACTCATGAGGAATCTGAAAATGCTTATGATTTAGGAAGTATGTATGCTGTTATATCAGATACCTATGCAGATAAGTTAAGTAAATATTACAGTACAGGGGAAAAGGCTGGGATAGGAAGCTATAATTCATATGATTCAGTTCCTATAACAAAGGAAGAGGTAAGAGAGCTTCTGGTAAGTGAAAAATTAATTTAAAATTATGTTAATGAATATGGAGAATGCATTTAATTTGAGGATAGTTATGAAGTAGGATGTGATATTGTGCAAGATAGGACTATACAATTGGAATACAGTAAGGATGGAAAACCTGTATTAAAGGTGATAGCATATATCTTCACAGCAGATTTTATCCTGAAAGGGAGGCTGAGAAGTATATTGAAAGATAAAAGAGTCAGATTTTATATAGGAATTGATGCCTTGAAAAATATGTCTGGGATAGAGAATATAGATAATATTATGATATACAATCCAAGTTTAAAAGTATTGCCGAACAAATATGATAAAGTTGAATTTATATTTTAAAATTTTATAATGGCAAGGCAGGGAATTGAGAAATATAAAGATATAATGTCTGAAAATTATACACATAATATTAAGCAGAATGCATTTTCAATGGAAGAATTTTTTAAAAAGTATACTTTTAAGGATGATGCCGTTGTAGTTTCAACAGGGCCATCTCTTGATTGTGAAATTGATTTGCTTAAAAAAATTAATGGAAAAGTTAAAATATTTTGTGTAGGAAGTGCCCTGAGAGCTCTTGTAGATGCTGGAATAATACCAGATATGATATGTATAATTGACTGTCAGGAAATAGTATATAACCAATTGAAGGGCTGTGAAGACTTCAATGTGCCACTGTGCTTTTTAAGTACGGCCTCAAGATGGGCTGTTTCAAAATACATGGGGCCTAAATATATTTTTTATAATGATGGAAATCAAACAGATGAAATAATAATAAATACTGCAAAAACGGTCGCACTTCCAACCATTGATATAGCAGTAAAAGGTGGTGCTGTTGAAATAATACTTGTTGGGCAGGACTTGGCTTTTTTGAATAACAGGACTCATACTAGTTCTTATAGCGAAATATATGGAATTGAAGATCGAGTTCAGGATGAGTCAAAATTGTATAAAAAGGTTAAAGGTGTAAATGGTGAATTTTTAAATACCCGATCTGAATATCTCAATTTTAAATATTCCATTGAAAGGGAAATAGAGCATAATCCACAGGTGAAATTTATAAACTGCAGCCATGGTGCAGATATAATTGGAACTGAATATATGCAGTTATCACGATGGATAGATAAAAATATTTAAAGTATAAATTGTTTTATACGATAAATAATATAGTAAATTTACCGGAGGAATAAAAAACATGAGTGAAAAAACGGAACTGTTGAAAACGGCAAGTGATTATATAGTAAATTTAAAATCTGGGATAGCGAAAGCTGCGGAGTACTTTCAAAGTGGGGATGAACAAAAAGGATTCAATCTTGTAACAGCTATTGCTGAAGGGTTTAACTGGCTGACGCAGGCATTGGCAGTATCAAAAGATGTATTGAAACAGAAAATATCAGTAGATGATTTGAATGAAAAATTGGAAGAAATAGTGGAGGCTATGGAAAATCAGGACACCATACTTATAGGGGATTTATTGCAGTATGAGTTGATTCCCATAGTTGAAAATATAGAAGAATCTGTAAATCAGTCCATGTTGAATTAAAAATAGTTATCAGGTATGTGTTTATATGGATATAGCGGAAATGTCAATTGTGATGAATCAGTCAAAGCTTTGGCAGGATATAGTAGGAATAGTAATTATGAAAATGACTATTAATAAAGGATTAGAAAATGCAATGCAGATAACTGAGATAATGTCTAATATTTCAGCAGATCCTAATTTGACAAATAATAACATAGATAGGGGCTGTCGCATTAGCATAAAAAATGCTAATGCGAGAGAACATACACAGGTATGTGTAAAATAGAATAGAAATGATAAAAGCTAATTGGAAATTACTATGGGATACGTTTCTATAGTAATTTTTATTTTTTAGGGAATAACTAAATAATGAGATAGTGTAGCTTTGTAATAATAGTATTGTTTGCAATAATAATATTATTATTCACTTTTATGCAAAATAGTACAGGCTTTATATATGGGACTCAATTCTATCTTGAAACATTATAGTCAGTTGAGCCAGGGTATTAGCCAAGTTAGGAGATGTCGATGTCCATTTGACCATTATTTGCTCTGTGGCTAGATAAAGAGCTTTAATAAGGGAATCGTCCGTAGGAAATACAGTTCTTACCTTAGTGAACTTCCTAAGCTGCCTGTTGAAGCCTTCTAAAGCATTAGTAGTATATATTATTTTTCTTATTTCTGGTGGAAAATCAAAATAAGTGGATAGATTTCCCAGTTATTCTTCCATAATTGTACAGCTACAGGATATTTGTCTCCCCATGTAGTTTCTAATACTTCAAGTGCCTGCACAGCCATTGTCTCATTAACTGCTTTGTATACATTTTTTAAATCCTTCATAAAAGCTTTAATATTTTTTGAAGGTATATACTTCATAGAATTTCTTATCTGATGTATTATACAATTTTGTATATTTACTTCAGGGAAGACTGCCTTTATGGCCTGTGGTAGTCCTTTGAGTCCATTCATACATGCTATTAGTATATCTTTAACTCCCCTGTTTTTAAGGTCATTGCATACAGAGAGCCAGTACTTTGCACCTTCAGCTCCACCAATCCATATACCAAGTATGTCTTTACGTCCTTTTACATCAAGTGCCATACATATATATGCAGCTTTACTAACGATTCTATGTTCTTCTCTTACTTTAAAATGTATAGCGTCCATATATACTATTGGATAGATCTCATCAAGGGATCTATTCTGCCATGCTGCGGCTGTATCCATAACTTTATCAGTAATTTTAGATATCATTGAAGGAGATATATCTATTCCGTAAAGTTCATCTATTTCTGATTTGATATCATCTACAGACATTCCCCTAGCATATAATCCTTGCATCAAGTTCATTGCAGACTGTTTCATATTTTTTCACTATCTTAGGCTCAAATTCAGCTTTCCTATCCCTTGGCACATCCACCTTAACGCCGCCAAAGCTAGTTCTAATATTTTTAGAACTATATCCATTTCTATAGTTTTTGTCTTCTCCTGATAGCCTATCATATTTTTCTCTTCCAAGATGTTCTTCCATTTCTGCCTCTAGGAATTGCTGTATTATACCTCCAAATAATCTTTGCATCAGCCCGTTTTTTCCTACTAAATCTTCCATGCTGTTGCATTTTTTCAATTCTTTTTTTAAATCTATATCAGCTATTTCCAATACATTCATATTTTTCTTTTCTCCTCTCTAGTAATATTTCATACTTATTATTACCATTATTACCAGCTACCCATACATTTAAATAACGTACCTTGATTTGTTTTACACAATCCTAGGTACGTTCCCTAATGCCGACAGCCCCCTTTCGTTTCATCTTTGCTGTAATTGCCAATAGAATAAGTATTTGCAAAGGTATATGCTTATTTTATTTCCGTTTATCTTTAAAACTCTCAGGTAATTTGTCTATAAGTACAATATTTTTGTTTTTAAAACTAGTGCGTCTATTAAGTTAAGAAAACTTAAATCGGCTGCATCAGTTTTCCTGATTTTTATAACCTTTAATACTTTGTCTTTGAATGCTTGTTTGACTATTGAAATAACTTCATCTGACATGGATAATACATTATTTTTTAATGTTTTTCTATCAAATATTTTAGAATCTGAGTTTTCTTCTGGCCATTCCTGGATAAATGATTAAAAAAATTTTCAAAGTTAAGGGATAGCTTATCTGATGTGCAATTTAATGCATCATTAGAGACTTTTATCCAGAAGGTTTATTCTTTTGAAATTTTCGATCTTATCTTTACATATCTTAGAGCATAATTTTCAATAAATTCAGGATCATCAGGATTGGCGGAATTGAGCAGTTCTTTTATATATCCATATTGAATATGTACCTCATCAAAAATTTCACTGATATCATGTAAAAAATTAATGTTTGATGCAGATAGTGTGAGATCCAGTTTTGAAAAGGATGTTCCATCAAAATAAAAATCTGTGGTACTTGTATTGTAAAAAATTCTATTATAAGGTATATCTAGATTCAACATTGTCTACCTTTTTTCTGAGTAATTTTAGAATAGATAAACATATTAAATTATTGGTATATTCATAAAAAATTTTAATTATAAATTTTTACAGAAAAATGACGATAATAAAACTATAAATGATTTGTAACTTCAAGGGGAGGTTAATTATATGAATACACTTGTAACAGGAGGAGCAGGATTTATAGGTCGTTGGGTTACAAAAAGATTGTTAAATGAAAATGATTCAGTTACTGTATTAGATAATCTTTCCAATGGAACACTTGAAAATATAGAAGAATTTAAAAATAATACCCATTTTAAATTTATAGGTGGGGATATAAAGGATAAAAACAAGTTGGATGAGGTATTTAAGAATAAATTTGATATAATATATCATCTTGCGGCATCTATAAATGTACAGGATAGTATCGATGATCCTGAAACTACATTTTTCAATGATACTTTAGGAACCTTCAATATACTTGAAAAGGCCAGATATCAGATGTTTGGAAAAAGAGGAAGAATGGATGGAAACAGCTGGGTACTTGATCCTAATGAAGATACCTATCCTTGTAAAATAGTATTTATGAGTACCTGTATGGTATATGATGTATCAAAAGATGAAGGAATTTCTGAAACACATCCGGTAAAACCAGTATCACCCTATGGTGGAAGTAAAATTGCCGCGGAAAATATGGTGCTTTCTTATTATAATGCATATAAGCTTCCTGCTGTGGTTATAAGACCTTTTAATACTTATGGGTCTTTTCAAAAAACTGGAGGTGAAGGTGGGGTTGTGGCTATATTTATAAATAATGTACTTCATGGTAGAGATATAAATATATATGGTTCCGGTGAACAGACCAGGGATTTACTCTATGTAAAAGACTGTGCTGATTTTGTAGTTGAATCTGGATATTCTGAAAAAGTAAATGGACAAATAGTTAATGCAGGAACTGGTAGGGATGTTACTATAAATGAACTTGCAGATATTATATGTGGTTCTAAAATTAAAATAAATCATGTAAAACACATTCATCCTCAGAGCGAAATAATGAAATTAAAGTGTGATTATTCTAAAGCTAAAAAACTTATTGGGTGGCAGCCTAAGTATACACTGGAACAAGGAATTGAGGAAACAAGGAAATGGATAGAGGGGACTAAACTTTTGAGGTAGATTTTTTTTATGGAGTGAAAAAAACTTATAGAAAAGAGCATGAATAAAACGGATAGTTTTAATCCTATCCGTTTTTACAGTATCTATATTGCTCAGGATACTTTTTAATATGTTAATTAAGAACTTGTAAAGTATTTAAATCTATTGTATATGTTCCGGGATTTTCAGGAGCGGTAGAGGTGTAAGTATATGTATCATAAGTTAGTGCAGTACCGCTTTCGAATTCATTATTTGTTCTAAATGATATATTATTATTTGATACTTCAGCGCCAGTTATTCTATCAATTCTTTTAAGAATATTACTGCCGCTGTTATCATTAAACCAAAATGCCCTACCATAAATAATTCTATTTCCTGCAGTTACCCAGCTAACAAAGTAAGGATGAACTGCGTTAGGGTCATATCCACCACTTGTCTTTAAGTTAATTGATGGATTGAAAAAGTCAAATAAATAAAAATCTCTATATTCTCCCCATATTTTACCCCCAGAACCATCGCTTGTATAAATTGGAACATAAGCAGATAAAGTCCCAGCTCTAACACTTAGATAAGTATAGTTACCATTTGGATTACCATAGCAAAGGCCATCAAATCCTTTTTTATAAAGTCCATTATCGTAGAGAGGATGACTTTTGTGATTTTGATTATAAATAATAAGACCATGATCTTCTACATAAAAACTAGTAGTATACACAATTTCCATTACATAAAAATCTTGGGTGACACCGTTAATGGTAGTACTATAAACATACTGGGAAGCAATAGCTGTGAGTCTTGATGAATAATCTATAGATGGATTAGCTTGTTTTATTTTTTCAAAGGCTGTAGCAACGCTTTCATTTTGTGGTGTATTATATTTATTTTGTAATACTTGGTCTAGATAGTTGATAAAAGGTGTATAATTTGTTTCAGCAGCTAACCCATTAGATTTTGTGTTGGAATAGTTTTTGTTATTCTGAGATGAATTTTTTAGAATTTCATTAGAGATTTCTTTTAAATTTAGTTTGGGTAAAATTGGTTCAGTAACAATATTTTCCTCTGTAGTATTAGAATTAGTTGATATTTTTGGGATTTCATTAACATTTTCAGAAGCATGTACTTTTGTCATGACTAGATTAGAAGATAAAAGTACGCCACATAAAACCGGAATTAGAAATTTAATTTTGTTATTCATAATATCATTTCCTTTCGTATAATATTAAATTATAGTATATATATTACCATCATATAGATTAAAAGTAAAGTTTGGAATAATCAACATATAATAGTTAAATACAACATTATCAAGTGATCCTTAGATTCAGATGAAGTTTGATTATAAAGAAGACCTTTCTCCAGATAAACCTTAGAAGAACTTATCGAGGTGCGTAGCAGTGCTTAATCCCCCACTTTGATAGAAGATAGGGGTGTTAGCAATGGTAGTGATCAAATAAATTTCCTATAATAATTACATTTTATCACATTTATAACCAATATTAAACATTATCTAATATTGACGCGTTGAAATTGTATATTGTGATAACTATTTTTTAAGTGTTTAAATCATGGATAATGTGATAAAATGTAGGAAAGAAAGGGCGAGAACCATGGAAAAGGTAATACAACTAAAAAAGAAATATTAAAATTAAATAAGGAAGTGACAATATTACTATGGATGGTGGTAAAATAAATAATAAAATTTATGAGCAGCTGATATATAACCACATGATGATGAAAGTGATAAGAAATAATGAATATGCTGAAATATCTAAATATAATTACAAGTCAAAATTTATAAAAGAAGACGGCAGTTTAGATGTGAAAAGGTACTTATAAAGTTCCAGGAGTTTATGAAACACGAATACTCAAGAAAAAGAGAATCCTTTTTGGAAGCAGATGGCAGATTATTATTTTTAGCCTTTATAAGTCCCATAGTAAATGGCACAGGATTTACATTTAAAGAAGTGCAGGGTGGAGAGGAAAAAAGGTTTGATATAGTTATAACCTATAATAAAAAAATGTATATATTGGAGTTAAAGAGATGGCAAGGAGAAGAATACCATAAAAAAGGACTTGTCCAACTTGGAGAATATTTAGATCAATACAGTCTGCATAGAGGATATCTTTTGATATTTGACTTGAGAAAACTTAAAGGTGAAGCAGGAAAAGTGGATGAAGTAAGGGTAAAGATAGGTGATAGGGAAAAGAATATAGTGGAAGTCTATTGTTAAATATTTTCTTTTAGTGTACGATAATGCAATTATAAATGATTGGAATTTCAAGTGTAATTAATAAAATTAAATTAGTTAATACTCATAACAAAAAAGTTAAAAAGATTAGCGATTTGAATGATAGACTATTGAATCAAAATATAATAGATTCTGATACTTTTAAAATAGATAGATTAAAGACTCAGCTTAGAAATAGTCAGGCGGAAGAATAGTATATGCGAACAAAGCATTATATTCTCAGAGTTCAAATCTAGATAGTAGTGATGTCATGAAGTTAATCAGTTAGCAGATAGTACCTCACAGCAAACTCAGGCAAACCTTCGCAAGTACCCCAGAGGTGTAGTAGCAAGTTCGTAGGGTGACAGTCACCTCTAAAAAATGTATAACTATTTTAAATTTGTCTAAAATAGTTGTCAGGTGTAATGCACATTCTGATAGCTGTTTTTTAGAATTTCAATCTCGTGTGGATTACAGGATGCCCATGAGATTACTATTTTATATGGTAGAGATATGGAGAGAAATACTTAAAAATACTTCAAAGAATGACAGGAGTAAAAAAGATTTTAAACTTCCATCTATTATTCCTATGGTACTTTACAATGGTAAAAATACATGGACTGCCTGTAAAAATTTCAAGGATGTATTGAGTGGAAGCAAGCTGTTTGGTGAAAATGTAATAGACTTCAGGTATATGTTGTTTGATATTTACAGATATAATGAAGAACAGCTTGAAGATATGGCGAACATGGTATCTACGGTATTTTTGCTTGACAAGGAAATAAGTAAGGAAGATTTGGTAAAGAGACTGAGATTGACAGCATATGTACTTAAAAAGATAACTCCAGAACAATTTGACATTCTTAAAGCATGGCTTAAAAGTATAATAAAGCCGAGATTAGACAGTGAATCTAAAATAAAGATAGAAGAGATATTGGAAAAATCCAGTCAAGGGGAGGTTGATTCTATGGTATCTAATTTAGGTAAAACTATAGATAATATCATAAGGGAAGGCAGAGAAACAGGGTTGGAAGAAGGCAGAAGAGAGGGTAGAAAAGAAGGTAGAAAAGAAGGTAGAAAAGAAGGCAGAAAAGAAGGTAGAAAAGAAGGTAAGTCAGAATTGATTACTAAAATGCTTGTTAAGAAATTTACTAAACTTCCAGATGGTTATACCCATAAAATAAATAGTTTATCAGATGAAGCCTTGGATATTATAGCTGTGAATCTGTTTGATATGGAAAAGGTGGAGGAACTGGAAAAATACTTTTTAAATTGAATTTCATGAAAATAGGCCGTGAAAATAATTATGTGTATTCTCTTTCTTTAGACAAATAATTTTGAGATGTTGTGATTTGTAAGTTAATGCAAATTGATATGGATAACTGCGAATTATTAATCAGTATTATATTGTATATTATATCCACTTTTGGTTAATAATATACATGCCAATAATAATATAGGGCAATGCTGAGGAGCAACCTGAGCGACTATTGGTGTTCTATGCAGGAACGGATAGGATGAAAACTATCCGTTTTATCCGTTCCTGGCAGAACATATGCGATAAACCTCAGGGGTCCGGGGACAGAGTCCCTGGTGGATTATGCTCCTTTGTTCAATATTTCGCTGAATAATATATTAAGCTGGTTTACAACCATATCCCAATTTTCATAGGAACGAGTCCATTTCTTGCTTGTTCTCTGCGTGGCAAGGTACAGCATTTTCATGAGACTATCGTCATTTGGAAATATAAGTTTAGCTTTGGTTACTTTCCTGAACTGACTGTTAAGGCTCTCTATGGCATTTGTAGTATACATGATTTTACGGATATAATCAGGAAACATAAAAAAAGTTACAAGGTTATCCCAGTTGTCTTCCCAGCTTTTTATGGCATTTGGATATTTACCTTCCCATTTTTCTTTTGCATCCATGAGATTCTCAAGTGCGGCATCCTCATTTACTGCACCATAGACAGCTTTTAAGTCTTTTGCAAATGCCTTTTTATCTTTATATGGTATGTATTTCATACTGCTTCTCAGCTGATGGATTATACATCTCTGGATTTTGGCAAAAGGATATACAGCTCCTATTGCCTCTTTAAATCCATTCAGTCCATCTACACAGAATACAAGCACATTGCAAACTCCCCTATTTTTAAGGTCATTGAGTACTGAAAGCCAGAATTTACTGCTTTCATTTGCACCTATCCATATACCAAGTACTTCTTTTTGTCCATCCATATTTACACCAAGTACCACATAGGCAGCCTTAACTATAATTCGCTTATCTTCCCGCACTTTATAGTGAATTGCATCCATAAATACAAAAGAATAAGTTTTTTCAAGTGCTCTGTTTTGCTATTCTGCAACCACTGGAAGAATTCTATTTGTTATATTGGATACCATTTCTGGAGAAAGATCTACGTCATAAAGATTTTTTACCTGTTCTGATATATCTCTTGTAGTCATTCCTGCTGCATATAGAGCCATGACTTTATCTTCAATGCCAGTCACATTTCTTTTATACTTGGGAATAATTTTAGGTTTATATTCACCACTTCTATCCCGGGGTATATTGAGTTCAACAGGACCTAGTTCAGATTTTATAGTTTTTTTAGAGTATCCATTTCTACTGTTAGTTGTTTGTTTTTCAGTTACATTGTATTTATTATATCCAAGTTGTGTATCCATTTCTGCTTCCAATGCTTCTTGAAGTACATCCTTAAACATTTCTTTCATGGCAGCTAATACTTCATCAGGGCTTTTAAATTTTTGTTCATTGACATAATTCCTTAAAATTTCTTTAGAAATATTCGACATAAAAAATCACTCCTTCATGTAAATAATTGTAAACTTATCATCTAAAATTATTGCTGTGAAAGAGTACTTTTTATTCACTTTACACAAAATTTTTTAAAGGCTCTAAAAATATTGAACAAAGGGGCATAACACACTAGGGACCTGTCCCAAGGTCCCTAGTATTTTTTTATTTATAATCTCTTATATATTTAATAGTACAATTTGAAAGTGCATTTTGTAATAATTGTTTATCAGTATCACTAATTTGGTTATCTCCCAGGTAAAGTGTTCTTAAATTATATAGTCCTTTTAGTACATTTATGTCACTTATTTGATTATCTGTTAAATCAAGCGTTTTTAAATTATACAATCCTTTTAGTGCGCTTATGTCACTTATTTGATTTTTGTATGCACTAATATTTTGTAAGTTATATAATCCCTTTAGTGCACTTATATTGCTGATTTTATTATAATCTAAATCAAGTATTTTTAAATTATATAATCCTTCTAATATACTTATATTACTAATTAGGTTGTCCTCTAAATCAAGGGTTTTTAAATTAGTTAAGTCTTTTAATGCGCTTATGTCACTTATTTGATTGACATATAGATCTAATTTTTGTAAATTGGTCAAGTTTTTTAGTGTAGTTATATCATTGATTTTATTATAACCTAAATTCAATTCTTGTAAATTAGTTAAATCTTTTAATACAGTTATATCACTGATTTTATTACCGTATAAATCAAGTTTTTGTAAATTGGTTAAACTTTCAATTCCACTTATGTCTTGTATTCCACCTAGTTCAATATCCAGTTCTTTAATGTTTTCAACATCACTTTTATAAATATCTCCAGTAGGCTTATTTATTATAGTTCTTATTTCTTGTTCTAAATTTGCATCCTTAAATGTTACTATATTATTATTAGTATCTTTTTTAATATTAAAATGTAATTTATATTCATTCTTTAATGCTTTACCTTTAATGGAATGGGCTTTGCTTCCAACATTCAATATATAACTCTCACCTTTTGTATATCCACTTTCTGGAGCCGTCACTATAACTGTCTTACTGTCTTGTCCCAATTGAATACCTATATTTATTGTGGCACCTTTGGTATCCGTTACAGTTATTCCTTCTTTGGTTGTATTATCAAATCTAACTTCATCCGTAAATTTGATTGTCCATGTTTTATTAGAGTCTACTGTTTGATTGTCAGTAAAGTTTGCTGCTTTTACACTAGGTGCCAATAGTAAAAAAGTGCTGATCAAAATTCCTGTTATAAATTTATTTTTCATCTTATTTATCCTCCATTCATATAGTTGTTATTTTTTCAACAATTCTAATAATGATTTTTTATGCCTGCAAGTGAATTGAAGATTCCCCTGTTTTTAGGATATTAATTTGTATTATTGCTTTTAGCTTGAAATCTTACGTTTTGCCAAATTGCCCAATCATATAAGTCATCACCATTGGCATCTACGCCAAAATATAATTCATCTCCGTCATTGTAGGGAATGTCTAAATTAAAGTCTCCACCATTTATTGATTGCCATAGTGGTTTACTGTAGTTATCTTTTCCTTTATAAATATAGAATCTAACTGAACCACTGCTATTATTTAAATTAGCAATTCCAGAAACATTCACTTTACCATAGTTTCCATTTAATTTTACACATGTTATATTATCTAGATTAACTCCGGCATTATTAATAGCTGAAGGGTGGGCAAGAAATTGTTCATTATCCATATCTACATTTAATATTGCAGGTAAATAATAATATGGATTATCAGTCCCCCAATATACATGGCTTTCTTCATCAATATATTTGTCAACTTTTATCATGTTTTTATAAACTCCATGTTGATCTCTTGTTTCAAATGTAACTCCCTTTTCTCCATTAACTGTAGTAGGCAAATAATCTATTAATTTTGTTACATTGTCCTGAATAATAGAGGTTTTAGGATATGTATATTTCCAATCGTACAAAGTCTTATCCAGGAAATTTATTTTTTTAGATAGTTCTTTAGATAAATTCCCATCTGTTATTGCTATTTTAAAATTCCCCTCTGATAATAATTTTAGTGATACATTGCAGTCAATTGTTCCGGAATATGTCTGGTTGAGTATATCAGCTTCACCACTTACAGTACCATTAATATCTCCTATGACATCTGCTGTTATATCAGCTGGAACTATGCCCATTGCTATTAGGCCCATACCTGCTCCTATTCCCATTTTTAAATCGCCGCTGGCAGTACCGTTTATTGTGAAATTAGTTTTGGTATTATCGGATTTTTCGTTATTTGCTGTAGTACCGTTTATATCTATGCCTTTATCAACATAACAAGATGCCTTCATATTTACATTTACTTCAGCTTCAATTTTGCCATCAAAAGTCAAATATAAAAAGATAGTAGCGCCAAATGGAATCTTTTCTATACCATAAATTGTTTCAACCGGAAGGGCTCCTATTTGATAAGTCATACTTCCTAGAATTATTTTATTATTCATATCAACCCCACTTAGGGTTATATTACCTAATGCTAGTTTATTACTATTGTCGCATCCTAAAAGTTTACTGATATTATTACCTTGTATTTCACCATTTCCTTTAACGTTAAGATTATCTTCACATTCTATTGTAGTATTTAGCCTGGCTTCAAGTTTTCTCACTTCGGTGGGTATTCCTGTTACCTTTTTTATATCCAATGCTGTCATTATTTTAGGACTCCTTAATACTATAGAAGGTTCATTATCAATTTCTATTCCATCTAAAGAATATTCTTTAGGTGGAAGTGATATATGAATATCTTCACCCTGAAATACATCTGCCAATGTATTATTATGTAATGAGGCTATTAAATCACTTTTACCAGAATCAATGCTTTTTACAAAACTTATTGTAGTACCCTTTGGAAATGTTGAAGATATTAAATTTTCTTCATTCAGTGATTTTTCAATATTGAAGTTAGCTTCAGAGAGCACTTCATCAATTCTTGGCTGGGCAATTTCTAATACATTCTTACCATCACTGGTAGTATTATTTGAAATTATTTTGCAGGCAGAACCCAAAGGATTGTCTTTAGTGGGTTTCATTAAAAAGATGTCTCCAGGTTTTGAACTGCTCAGACCTGTATTTGTGCTATCTAGAGTTATAACTTGATTGTTATTTTCATTTTCAGTTTTATTTATAATATGAGATTCAATATTTTCAGAATCATTTTTGTCAATCTGAATAACATTATTTGATATTACTGCAGTATTAATATTAGAAATTTCTTTTTCAGATGATGTAGTAAATGTCATTTTTATTGGTTTCTTAAGTGGTTTGCTACTTGCAGAAGTCACTTTATTACTAATGTTAATGTAATATGTTTGATTAGAAGAATATCCTCCAACAGGGCAATTTATAATAATTGATTTGTTATCATTGCCCGGCTTGATATCCACAGACTGTAAGTTTGAATTTGAATCTGTTACTGTAATATTTTCGTTATTTATAGTATTAAGGTTTATAGGTGAAGTAAAAACAACTGTCCAATTTTTATATATGGATATATTTTTTTTGGCTGGAAATTCATTAACTTCATTGTTTGATGCCGCAAATGCTGTAAAGTTATTTAGTGTTACCAGAGAAAAAACAAAAAATAATGCTGTAAGAATAGCTTGTACCTTTTTTATATATTTTTTCATGAAATGTATCCCCCTTATTTCAGTGCAGTTTTTGATTAGTCATCAATATTGTATCATAAACCAGGGTAACAGGCACTTGAAAAGAGTAAAATTGTCAATAATCACATGTAATTATAGTAGCTATTTTTTTAGTGTTTAAATTCTAAATAATGTGATAAAATGTAAGAAAGAAATGGCCGAGAATCATGGAAAAGAGGTGGATTTGTAATGTGCAGGTTAAATCCTAAGGTAGATTTTGCATTTAAGAAATTATTTGCAAGCCCTGAAAATAAGGACATATTAATTTCATTTATAAATTCAGTACTTTCAGAGGATGAGCAGTTTTTTTAAATAGAGCCTATGAAATAGATAAAGAAAAAATACCACAGCAACTGGCAGAAGATAGTGCAGTGAAAAAGGCAATAGAAAAGCTTGATATCATGTATCCGTATAGAGAAGAAAGAGAAATATATGAAAATGATTTAAAAAGACTCCGTATTCAAAAATCAGAAATTAAGGCTGCTGAGACAAAAGGAAGAGAAGAAGGAGAAACTGAAAAAACAATAAAGATAGCTGAAAAAATGCTAAAACGAGGAGATGGCATAGCAGATATAGTTGATATAACTGAGCTGCCTGAAGAAAAGGTAATACAACTAAAAAAAGAAATATCAAAATTAAATAAGGAAGTGACAAGATTACTATGGATAGTGGTAAAATAAATATATTAGATAAGCTAAAATCAAAAGAGGCAATAGATATATTTAAACAAAATAAAATAAACACAGCTGTGGTATTTGGCAGTATTTTAACAGAGAATTTTGAAGAATATTCTGATGTAGATATTGCAATTTTAAGTAAAAATAAAATTACTACTGATGTAATAATGATTATGGAAGAATCCCTTGAAAAACTTTTAGGTAGAGATGTGGATATAGTTGATTTAAAATCAGAAGATACTCAGTTAAATATGAAAGTTAGTATATATGATAATGGAAAAATTATATATGATGATGATCATTGTAAGTTATACAATTTAGATTATATGGAGGTGGAAAGGGTATATAAGGAAAATGAAACCTTTAGATTCTTCAGAGAAAGGGATTTGATTTTTGATGAATAAGCTTAGATTGTATGATTTGATAAAAAATATAGAGGAAACAATAAGTCTTTTAAATAAGGCACTATTTAAATTAGAGGAAATTGAAGATGAAGATTTAAGTAGTTTGATAAAATCATCCATAAAACAAACCTTTCTAGAGTATTTTATATTAATTGAGAGTTTTACATCTATGTGTTTAAAAGAACTAAAATTATATAAGATTAGTGATGATATGGAAAAATCTTTAATAAAACTATATGAAAATAAAATTATAGATAAAAACTTACTGGATTTTTTAAATGTATATAGAAGATACAGAAATAGAATAGCACATGTTTACAAACAGCCTGGTATAGAAGAAATCATAATTTTTTTAGAAAAGAATAAAGATAAAATGGAAAAAGTAGTAAATATAATGAAGAAGATTTATAGAAAATTATAATACTATAGAAGAAATTTCAGAAGGTTTTCACAGGTAAGAGATATGATTTACCATCTTTAATAAAAATTTTATGGAGAATTTAATTATGATTCAACCATTTAATGCATTTTATCTACTTTCTTATTTGACACATATTTTTCACGGCTTTTATAAAAAGAGGATAAGGGAATTATATGATATAATTGATAAAAAATGAATATTTTTAGTATGGGTGATTAAAATTGATAGATGATAAATTAAAAACTGAGTTAGAAGTGATTTTTAGTAGATATACAGAGGTTAAAAAAGTTTTATTATTTGGCTCCCGAGCTAGAGGGGATAATAGGCATAATTCCGATATAGATTTATGTATATTTGGTGAAGGTGTAACTCATTTAATTTTAGCAAAGATAAATATGGATATAAATGAATTAGATACTTGTCTAAGTTTTGATATATTATCCATTAATGAGCTTAGCAAAGAAGAATTAATAAAAAATATACTAAAAGAAGGTGTCATTATATATAATGAAGAGATTAGATCAAAGAATATATGATTTTACAAATGCATTAAGCCGATTAAGAGAAGCTTTAGAAAAAGACATTACAGATGATATAATAATAGATGGTATTATTCAAAGATTTGAATTTACATTCGAGCAGAGTTGGAAGGTTATGAAGCTATATTTAGAGGATCAAGGAGTATTAGATGAAGCTTTATCGCCAAGAAGCACTATAAAAGTGGCTTTTAAGCATAAAATAATATCTAATGGAGATTTGTGGATTGAGATGATGTTAGATAGAAATAGGACATCTCATATGTATGATGAAACAGTTGCTAAAAGCATAGTTGAAAGAATCAAAAAAATGTATATTAATGAATTTAATGATTTGGAAAAGTTATTAAAAGTGTATGAATGATGCCACATTGAATAAAATATCCGTTATTGAGAGATGCATAAGAACTTATGTTATGGTATATATTAACAGAAAATGAGGAAATTTCAAAAAAGCTAATTAGAAGGTTAAAGATGATTTTGTAATTTGTAATAGTTAAATAGAAAAAGGATGCAAGAAATAAAAGCATCATTAATCGTGAAATTTTAAAATAGTTGATATTTATGCAATATTACAACAGTAACAAAGCTATTAATGCTGAAAAAGTCTATGAATTTTTTGCATATAGATTGTTACAAAATTATAAAGATCATTGTCAAATATCTCTTTTTGTATTTCATTCAATTCTTTATTTAGTATAGATAAAAAATAATTTAATTAATATATAAAATATTACTGAAAGTATAGGCGTTCGTAAAAACGTGCCATATAATGTAATTAAAGAGGTGGTTGTATGAAGACTTTTAATGTTACTTCAGTTAGAAGTGATATATATAATATAATAAACCAAACTATAGTAAATTCTGAACCTATACAGATAACTAGTAAAAATGGAGATGTTGTTATGTTAAGTCTAAAAGATTGGGAAGCAATACAGGAAACATTGAATCTTGTATCAATACCTGGGATGAAAGAAAGTATTCTTGAAGGTAAAAAGGAACTCGTTGAAGAATGTAAAACATTAGAGGATATAGGATGGAATATAGAGTAGTTTTTACAAAGCAGGCAGTAAAAGATGCTAAAAAATTAGATGCTTGTGGATTAGACAAAAAAGCTAAGGAATTACTAAAGATAATGATTAAAAATCCCTATCAAATCCCACCTAAATATGAGAAGTTAGTGGTGGATTTAAAAGGAATTTATTCAAGAAGAATAAATATACAGCATAGGCTAGTTTATGAAGTATTAGAAGAAGAGAAGATGATAAAAGTTTTAAGAATGTGGTCACACTATGAGTAAAAAAATCTATAAAAGTGTTTATCTGCTAAAAGCATAGTTGAAAGGATCAAAAAGATGTATATTATTGTAAGAACAGTCAGAAGTGGATGTTCTTTTTTGTCGTCTTTAGATGATTGTAAAAAAGAATAAATGTTTGTACAAAGTTAACTTTCTATGACTATAATAAAAATATAAATTATAATGGAAAGATATTATTGTTATAGATTATAATAAGGGAGAAGATGAAGATAAGTAGATAGATGCAGGAATTAAAAAAATATATGGCAGAATATACTGATAAAGTTGGTAATAGATACAAGTGGGGTGTAAAAGTTATGGAAAAGGAATTTAATGTAACGGGAACCTGTATACCAGAAATGCACTATATGGTAGATATATCAAATAAATTAGATAAAGTTTTTAGACTTATTGAAAAGGGAAAATATTTTGTGATAAATAGACCAAGGCAGTATGGAAAGACTACTACATTATTTTTACTTAATAGGGAACTAAAAAAGGATAATAATTATTTACCTATAAAAATAAGCTTTGAGGCAATAGATTCAGAGACTTATAATGAAATGAAAAGTTTTTTAAAAAGTGTAATGACACAGATAATAAATTATTTTAAGTTTAGTAAAGAAAAAAATATGGTGGAGTTTATTAGAAAATATAATAATAAGGTAAATAAAATGGATGAATTCAGTGAATTCATAACAGACCTAGTAGAATATGCTGAAAAAAAAGTAGTTTTTATTATAGATGAGGTGGATAAAAGCAGTAACAATCAATTGTTTTTAGATTTTTTGGGAATGCTTAGAAACAAGTATCTACTCAGAAATGAAGGAATGGATATTACATTTCACAGCGTAATACTGGCAGGGGTGCACGATGTGAAAAGTTTAAAGATAAAGATAAGACCGGATGAAGAACATAAATATAACAGTCCCTGGAATATAGCCTCGGATTTTGATGTGGACATGAGTTTTTCAAAAGAAGAAATAGGTACTATGCTGGATGACTATGTAAAAAATAAAGGGGTAGTACTGGATAAAGAATATTTCTCAGAAAGACTCCATTTCTATACTTCGGGATATCCTTTCCTTGTAAGTAAGCTCTGCAAAATAATGGATGAAAAAATAATGTCAGAGGGCGATTTGAAGTGGAAAAAAGAATATATGGATATGGCTGTGAAGAAACTTTTAAATGATGATAATACAAATTTTCAGAGTTTAATTAAAAATATTGAAAACAATAGAGAACTATATGATTTTGTAAGAAATATAGTTTTAGATGGAGAAGATATAACATATGTAAAAAGTGATGAGATAGTAAATTTAGGAACATTATATGGTATTTTAAAAGAAGAAAATGGAAATTGTAAAATAAATAATAAAATTTATGAGCAGCTGATATATAACCACATGATGATGAAAGTGATAAGAAATAATGAATATGCTGAAATATCTAAATATAATTACAAGTCAAAATTTATAAAAGAAGACGGGAGTTTAGATGTGAAAAAGGTACTTATAAAGTTCCAGGAGTTTATGAAACATGAATACTCAAGAAAAAGAGAATCCTTCTTGGAAGCAGATGGCAGGTTATTATTTTTAGCCTTTATAAGTCCCATAGTAAATGGCACAGGATTTGCATTTAAAGAAGTGCAGGGTGGAGAGGAAAAAAGGTTTGACATAGTTATAACCTATAATAAAAAAATGTATATATTGGAGTTAAAGAGATGGCAAGGGGAAGAATACCATAAAAAAGGACTTGTCCAACTTGGAGAATATTTAGATCAATACAGTCTGCATAGAGGATATCTTTTGATAT
Source organism: Clostridium kluyveri DSM 555 (assembly GCF_000016505.1). Lineage (NCBI taxonomy): Bacteria > Bacillati > Bacillota > Clostridia > Eubacteriales > Clostridiaceae > Clostridium > Clostridium kluyveri. Next base: position 2,108,662 of record NC_009706.1, on the reverse strand, counting down.
TTGACTTGAGAAAACTTAAAGGTGAAGCAGGAAAAGTGGATGAAGTAAGGGTAAAGATAGGTGATAGGGAAAAGAATATAGTAGAAGTCTATTGTTAAATATTTTCTTTTGATTAAGTGCTGAATGAGTTCTTAGGAAATTAAAATATGCAGCAAATAATGTTACAAATGCTACAGAACCATCTGAACTATTAAAACCACAGGTTGTCCTATAACTGCCTTTAAAGGTTCTATTAAGACGTTCAATTATATGTTTTAAAGGTCTTGTATTCCTTTGAGACTTCATCTTAAAATAACGGACTTTTGAAAATAATTTTTAGGGTTAAATACTGTGTTGCATACCTTACAGATGGGGGTGTTAGCAATGGTAGCGATCGGATAAATTGAGGAAACAAGGGGCGCACTTAGATTTGTAAACTCAAATGTAGATACGTCCCTGTAAATCTATTCCTATTTTGGTAGGTGAAAGGGGTGGGTGCTTTTTTACAACTTATCTGCCATATGTTTATTCCGTAAAGAACTGTTTAACATTTCCATTTCTGAAGCAAGGCAATTTATGTGTGAATCTACAGCCATCATCATTTTCTTTTCATCCATATTTTTTATGGATCTTATCATGTCTTTATGTTCAGCTTGAGCCTTTAATGCTCTATTAGGGTATAAAGAATTTAGTTTGTATAATTTTTTATCTGAAATATTGTTAAATGTATTTATAAGTAACACTAGAGTCAAATTGCCTGTACATTTTGCCAATTCTATATGAAAATTAATATCTTCCTGTGTAAATTTTGATGTATCTCCAATTGCAGATTCCATTCTATTATATATTTCTTCTAAATTTCTTATGTTTTCTTTAGTAGCTTTTTGAATAGCTCTTTTGGCCACGGCCTCTTCTAAAATTTTTCTTACTTCCAAAATTTCATTTAGATTTGATTTGCTAATACTTATAGCTTCTTGCAGTTTACTGGTTATTACATTTTCCTTGGGAATAGATACATAAGCGCCTTTGCCAATATGTATTTCAACCAGGCCCTTCTCAGCCATTACTTTAAAAGCCTCTCTAACTACATTACGACTCACATTATATTTTTCAGCCATTAATCTTTCAGATGGTAATTTTGTACCATCAATTAAATCACCTTTTTTAATTTTTGATTCTAAATCATCTACAATATTGGCATATAAGAATTTACTCATAGTGATTACCTCCAATACTTTAAATTTGTAATACCGGTAGTACCAGTTGATAGATCATTAGTCTACTCCTAATATTGTAGATTAATTATATGAAAAATAATTTAATACTTGTATAAAATCCTCATACTTTTCTGCATTTTTCAAAGTTTTTTTCTTTGAGAATTTATTGTTATATTAAATATTTAGATTTTTTTATATTATACTAAGAGATTATATCAACAGTACATCCTTTTTTATATATTGTCAAGGGCATTTTTTAATAAGCCCTTTTAATTTCAAGAACATTTTTATTTAATCACATTATATCGTAGGTTTTTAGGAACGTCCACATTTTCACCAATATTTTGTGGTGTAGTATGTATTTGTTGTGAATCCACTTTTTTCAGATTGAATTTGCTTGTGAAGCTTTTTGTTTATATTATTACTTTTCTGGTAAAAATAGGGTTTGCATAGAGGCTCTGATATTAAAATTTCTAAAAATGCAGAAAAAATATTGACAATTATCAAAATCATGATATAATTATTAATAAATTAATAATTGGTATTACCGGTAATACCAATTGCGGCAAGGAGGATATGTATGAATTATATGGTACAGCTTAATAATATTCATAAATCTTTTGGCAAAAGTGAAATATTAAAAGGAATTAATATGAATGTAAAAAAAGGTGAGATCGTGGTAATACTTGGTCCAAGCGGTTCTGGTAAGACAACTTTACTTAGATGTATTAATTTTTTAGAAAGAGCTGATCTTGGCAGTGTAACAGTGGATAATTTTGAGGTTGATTGTAAAGATGGCTCTAAAAAGGATATAAGGAAATTAAGATGCAAAACTGCAATGGTTTTTCAGCTGTATAATCTATTCAGAAATAAAACAATTCTTGAAAATGTCATGGAGGGACTAGTAGTAGTAAAAAAGGTGCCTAAAGCTGAAGCAAGGGAAAAGAGTATAGAGTTATTGCAAGGTGTAGGACTCGGAGACAAACTGCATAACTACCCCTCACAGGTTTCAGGAGGGCAGCAGCAGAGAGCTGGAATAGCAAGAGCTTTAATATTAAATCCTGAAGTAATATTATTTGATGAACCAACTTCGGCATTAGATCCAGAATTAGTGGGAGAAGTATTAAATACCATAAAAGAAGTAGCTAAGACAGGTATTACAATGGTGGTGGTAACTCATGAAATAGCTTTTGCAAAGGAAATTGCGACACATGTGGTGTTTATGGAAAATGGAGTAATAGTTGAAGAAGGATTACCTGGAAAAATATTCAATAATCCAAAAAAATTAAGGACAAAACAATTTTTATCCAGAATTATGAAGGAAGAGGGAAAATCCGTGTATAGTTAGCAAATTGTTAATGAATTTTAAAGAATAAAAGTATTTGGGGGGCAATGATAATGAAAAAAATATTTAATGTGCTAATTGGTGCAATAATGATATCTACCATATTTTTATCGGGATGTGGTAAATCTAATACAGCAGATAATACTTCAGCCAAACCTACCGCAGAGAATCCAAAAACAGTAGAGATTGCTATTTTGACTGGAATGGCACCTTATACATATGTAGATGATAATGGTAAGTTTCAAGGCTATGATTACGAATTTTTGACTATGGTTGACGATATGTTGCCTGAGTACAAATTTCATTATAATTCTGTTGAGCCAGATGCAGGTGCAGCGGCAGTTAAGGCAGGTACTTATGCCCTATCTTGCTCGGCACATTTTATAACTCCTGCAAGACAAGAAAATTTTATTTTGTCATATCCACAATCTTATTATCCTGTAAATTTGATATCCCGTAAAGCCGATAGCTTTACTAAATTTGAAGATTTAAATGGAAAAACATTAGTTCCCAATCCTCCTAATGATGGATTATATGTAGTATTGCATGATTTAGCTAAGAAATATCCTGATGTTAAATTCACACAGGAAGAGGTTTCGAACTATATACCTTATGCAGATGGATGCCGCGGCGTGGCAAATGGACAATGGGATTGTTGGTTTGGCGGGGATACAATGTTTTATGACATTATGGAAAAAGAACCAATGGATCTTTTTTGTTCAGAACCTATATACTGTGCTCCATGTGTAGTTGTATTAAATAAAAATTATACTGATTTAAGAGACCAGATAAATAAATGTATAGTTAAATTGTATGAAGAAGGTAAACTATCTGATTTATCTAAAAAATGGTTAGGAAATAAGGACGTTTGGGAGATTGCAAAACAAACTGGTGCTTTATCAGATGTATTTAAAAAATAAACTCAACTAAAAATGCCGGGGAGTTATGGTCTCCTCTGGCAAAATTAAAGAAATATGCTCAGTAGGGGGGTATTTTGTGGAAAAACTAGAATTTATGATTAGTAAAATGCCAATTATATTAAATGCACTGCCCATTACTTTAGAAATATTATTTTTTTCAGTGGTAATAGCACTGGTAGTGGGAATGATATTAACATATGCAAAAGTAGGTAAGAATAAGGTTGTTAGATGTATTGCCAGTATATATATATCATTTATGCGCGGTACACCAATGATTGTCCAACTTTTATTGGCTTTTATCGGGATTCCACTGATTTTAGATAGTTTTGGAATATCAACTGCAAATTGGAACAATATAATTTATGCAATAATTGCTTTTAGTCTCAATGAAGCTGCATTTTTTGCTGAAATATTCCGCTCGGCCTATCTGGATATAGACAAAGGACAGATAGAAGCAGGACAAAGTATTGGAATGACTAAGTTCCAGACATTTAGAAGAATAATATTTGTACAGGTAGCAGCAAAGGCACTCCCAAATACAACCAATATGATTATTGAACTTATGAAAAATACTTCATTAGGTATAGCCATAGGAGTAACGGATTTAATGGGAATGGCCAAGCAAATTTCATACAACAATTATGGTGTTGGACAAACGGAAACTTTCATAGTGGCAGCATTTATATATTGGATAATGGGATTAATACTTACCATTGTCTCTAGCAATATAACAGCTAGACTTAATAGATATAATAATCCTGTTTTAGCTAATAGGAAAGCAAGTTAAAAATCGTTGCAAATAGAAGAAAGGCGGATTTACTATGAATTTAGATATGGAATATATGATTCAGTGTATAAAACCTATAATATCCAAGTTCCCAATTACATTATATATGGCTGTAACTGCTACAATTCTGGCATTAGTAGTTGGCTTGATATTTTCAGTTATAGTCAAGAAAAATATATTTTTATTGTCTAAAGTAATACACTTTATCAACTCATTTTTAAAAGGTATTCCAGTACTAGTGATATTATATATTTTATATTATTCAATGCCCACTATACTGGTTTCATTAGGAGATAGCTTAGGTTTTAAATATGATATAAAAAATCCACCCAAATTGATGTTTGGCATATTTGCATTTGGAATAACCTATATTCCCTATATGTGTGACATGATAATATCAGCATATGATACCATCCCAAGAGGACAAACTGAAGCATGTGATTCAATCGGATTTACAACCTTTCAAACTATGCAAAAAATAATAATTCCACAGATGGTAGTTGTATGTGTGCCTATTTTTGGCAATCATTTTGTTAATATATTGAAAGCCACCTCACTGGCATATATGGTAAGTATTATTGAAATGATGGGAGCTGCTAAAAATTATGCTACTGGTACCCAGAGATTTATGGAAACTTATATAGTAGCAGCATTAATATATTGGATTATTTGTATAGCATTTGATAAACTTTTTGCTTTGATTGAAGCAAATACTGGAAAATATAGAAGAAAGTTAGCACAGTAACTTGTATAGGGGGATAAAATAATGGAATTTACATTTAAAATGCCTACGAAAATTATTTTTGGGGTTAACTCAGCGTTAAAATTAAATAGTTTATTAAAGGAATTAAATTTTAAAAGAATATTTGTAGTTTCAGGTAAGTCTTTTGAAAAAACAGATTGTTTTAAGATATTCATATCTAATTTAATGGATAAAGATTTTGATGTAACTTTATTTACAGATATTATTCCAGAACCTACTGTAAAAGTAGTTGACAGGGCTGCGGAGGTATTAAAGAGCAGCTGCTCGGATGTTGTAATTGCAGTTGGTGGAGGAAGTACTATTGATATTTGTAAAGCAATATGTATGTTAAAAAATAATGAAGGATCTGTAAAAGAATATTTGTTCAATGGAAATAAAACTGTAGAAAATAAATCACTACCTTTAATTGTGGTTCCCACAACAGCAGGCAGCGGCAGTGAAGTGACTGCTGCAAGTGTAATATCAGATGAGGAAAATAATATAAAGCTGTCAGTAACCCATAATTATCTAATACCAGAAATTGCAGTATTGGATCCTGCCATGCAAACAAGTATGCCCCAATTGGTAACTGCAAGTACGGGAATGGATGCACTTACACATGCTATTGAGGCTTATGTTTCAAAAAATGCATCAATAATTAGCGATACATATGCAGAAAAATCAATAGAGCTTATAGGAAAGAATATTTATACTGCAGTATTTACACCTGATAATTTAGAAGCCAGAGGGAAAATGGCTGTTGCAAGTACACTTGCTGCAGTAGCTTTTGCAAATGCTGGACTTGGTGCAGTACATGGAATTTCCCAGGCTATGGGAGGGATAGTTCATATACCCCATGGTGTTGCCAATTCTATGCTGTTGCCAGCTGTAATCAAAAAGAACATGGTTGGAAATTTAGAAAAATTTTATAGAATAGCCAAACTGTTAGGTGAGAAAGTTGAGGGACTCACTGTCAGAGAAGGAGCCTTAAAGACTATTGAGAGAATAAGGGAGATGGCTTTAGATTTAAAAATACCTGGTAAATTATCCGAGGTAAATGTAAAAAAAGAGATGTTTCCTCAAATAGTCAAGGGAACAATGGAGTATAGATTATTACCTTTAAATCCAATTAAACTGGAAGAAAAGGATGTATATGAAATATTGAATGTTTTGGTATAAAAATTTGTAAATAAAGGGGAGTAAAAAATGAATTATGAAAATTATAAACAGTATTTAAGTCCGGCTTTAGCTAAAGCTACAGATTTAATTATGGAAAGCGGTAAAGGATGTTATATGACAGATATTAATGGTGATGAGTATTTGGATTTTGTACAGGGTATTGCAGTTAATGCATTAGGACACTGCCATCCGAAGGTTGTACAAGCTGTTGTAGAGCAAACCAAAAAACTGATGAATGGTTCATTTAATTTAGTTAATTTTCCAACCACTCTAAAGCTTGCTAAAAGATTATCTGAAGTAACCCCTGGAAATTTAAATTCAATATTTTTCTCAAATGGTGGTGCAGAAGCAATTGATGGAGCATTAAAATTGGCTAAAGCATATACTAAAAGACCTGCAATAATAGCCTTTAAAGGCTCATTTCATGGTAGAACTTTAGGTGCAACAACTATTACTGCATCTAACTCAAAGTATAGAAAATATTATGAACCTATGGTTGGATCAGTTTATTTTTCCACTTATCCCTCTAAAGATCTATGCCCAAAGGGCTTTGATGAAAAGCAAAGAACAGAGTATTGTTTAAATGAATTAGATAGTTTGTTTAAATATGTTGTGGCTCCGGAGATGGTGGCGGCAATTATAATGGAGCCGGTACAAGGTGAAGGGGGTTATGTGGTACCTACCAAGGAATTTGTACAGGGTGTTAGAGATATTTGCACCAAACATGGAATTTTATTGATATTCGATGAAATTCAATCTGGTTACGGCAGAACTGGCAAGATGTTTGCAGGAGAGAATTTTGATGTAGTTCCAGATATTATGACCGTGGGAAAGGCAATTGCAGGAGGGCTTCCAATGAGTGCAGTAATATCTACTCCGGAGATAATGGATGAATGGCATGCCGGTATGCATGGCACTACTTTTGGAGGAAATCCTGTATGTGCTGCAGCTGCATTAGCAGTATTGGAGGAATACAAGAACGCTAATATTTTAGAGAATGTCAATAATATGGGGGCATATTTGCGAAAGAAGCTGGAAGTTTTAAAAGAAAAGTACAGCTGCATATCTGATATTAGAGGATTAGGGTTAATGGTAGCTATAGAATTTTCCTATGGAGATGGCACTCCGGCAGGTGATTTATTTGAAAAAGTTAGAGATAAATGCTTTAAGAATAAACTATTGACTCTGGCATGTGGGGTTTATGGAAATGGACTGAGATTTGCTGCACCTTTAAATGTTACTGAAGATGAAATAGATAAAGGTATAACAATTATTGATAAAGTGTTGGGTGAAATATGGAAGAAATAGGAGGAACAATAATGGATAAGAAAAGAGTACTTTATTATAACATTGATGACAGTTTAGATTATGAAAATTCTTTATTAAAAGAATGGGGCATTGACAGTCTGGAACTTGTTGAAATTAAGGACAGAGAAGGAAAAAAGCCTTTTATTGAATATGCCTATGATTTTGATGGTGTAGTAGTAGAGTACCAGCAGATGACAAAAGAAATTATAGAGAGTCTGCCTAATCTGAAAATAATTACTCTTCAAAGCATTGGCTATAATAATGTAGATATTTCTGCAGCTACTGAGAATAATGTATGTGTCACCAATATTCCAGGATTTTGTACAGAAGAAGTTGCCCTGCATACCATTGGAATGATTATTGATTTGGTAAGAAAAATAACATTTCTGGATAGGTTGGTAAGAAAAGGCAAATGGGATCCTTTATGTGGATATAAAACATACAGATTAACGGACAAAACAATAGGATTATATTTCTTTGGGAGTATTCCCAAAGCTATGATGCCAATGCTAAAGGCCATGGGATTAAATGTTTTGGTATATGCCCCTACAAAAACAAAAGAATATTTAGAAGAGTTTGGTGCAGAAAAGGTAGAAACATTTGATGAATTGTTAATAAAATCAGATTTTGTTTCATTACACTGTCCGTTAATGGCATCCACAACCCATTTAATTTCAGAGAGAGAACTAAAATTAATGAAGGAGAGTGCATATCTTATAAATACTGCCAGAGGTAAGGTTGTAGATGAAACCGCATTAATAAAAGCTTTAAAAGAAGGGCGGATTAAAGCAGCTGCAGTAGATGTTATTGAGGATGAAGATAATGAACAAAGTGAATTATTTTCATTAGAAAATACAGTTATTACTCCCCATGCAGCATTTATATCTGAAGATTCATTTTATGAAGGTAGAAGGAGAGCTTTAAAACAGCTAGTTTTGAGATTGGCGAAAAATGAAAAACCTGAAAGTTTGGTAAATAAAGAATTAGAAATTAAATTTTAAGGGGTGTTTGGTTATGAAAAGAGAAATAAGCATTGATAGTTGTGCATTAGCACAAGGACCTTATGTCCAAGGACTAGTTTATAATGGAATGATTTATGCCTCTCAAATTGGAATAGATAAAGAAGGCAACTTGGTGGAAGGAGGAATTAAGGAACAGACAAAGCAGATTATGGAGAATTTTAAGTTGATCCTGGAATCAGAAGACTCAAGCATGGACAAAATTATTCAATGCACAATATATATTGTAAATATGGAAGATGCCCCCCTTATGAATGAAGTGTATGCAAGCTATTTTACCAAACCGTATCCGTCACGATGCTGTGTACAAGCAGCTGGAATGTCAGGTGGAGCTGTAGTAGAAATGTCAATTACAGCAGCAATATAAAAATTTAAAAGAGAAGGCAGGTCATGGATGTGTGTTTAAGAGTAGAAAACCATATTGTACTGGATGTTAATGAGCCTTCAACTATGGTGGAAATAACTGTTGATGGCAAAACTATAATGGCTAGGGAGGGAGAACCTATACTTGCAGCATTACTTGCAAATAATATTTTTATTAACAGGTATACATTAAAACGCAAAGAACCAAGAGGATTGTTTTGTGGAATTGGTCAATGTACGGATTGTGCCATGATTGTAGATGGAACGCCAAATGTAAGAACATGTATTACTCCTGTAAAAACTGGTATGGTAATAGAAACCCAGTATGGTTTGGGGAGGGAGAGATTTTAATTATGATAGAAAAGGACATTGTAATAGTTGGAGCTGGTCCTGCTGGATTAGCTGCAGGAATCGAAGCGTCTTTGGCAGGGGCTGAAGTTTTAATGGTAGATTTGAATATGAAACCTGGAGGTCAGTTGTTCAAGCAAATACACAAGTTTTTTGGTTCTTCTGCTCATAGGTCTGGTGTAAGGGGTATGGATATTGGCAGAGAGCTAGTGAAAAAAGCAGAAGAGAATGGAGTGGAAATTTGGCTTGGAAGTACTGTTATAGGATTGTTTCCAGGTAATAAGGTCGGAATAGAAAAAGGTAATGATAATGAAAAAAGAAAGCTTATCACTGTTAAAGCTAAAAAAATAATAATTGCAGCTGGAGCATCTGAAAATGTAGTTAGATTCAAAGGATGGACTAAGCCTGGAGTTATGGGAGCTGGTGCGGCACAAACCATGGTAAATGTTAACCATGTAAAGCCAGGTGAGAAAGTTGTCATGCTTGGAAGCGGCAATGTTGGCTTAATAGTATCTTATCAGCTTATGCAGGCAGGCTGTGAAGTTGTGGCTTTGGTTGAAGCAGCTCCTAAAATAGGAGGATATGGTGTGCATGCTGCTAAGATCAAAAGAGCAGGGGTTCCAATATATATTAGACATACTATAATTGAAGTCAAAGGAGACAATAAAGTTTGTGAAGTGGTAATTGCAGAGGTAGATGAAAAGTATCGGCCTATTGTAGGGACGGAAAAAATAATTAAAGCTGATGTGGTTGCAATTGGAGTAGGATTAAAACCTTCTGTTGAATTGGCCAGACTATTGAAATGCCAATTTACATTTAATGCCCTATTTGGCGGTGAGGTACCTCTACACAATAAAGATATGGAAACATCAAATGAAGGAATATATGTAGCGGGAGATACAACTGGTGTGGAAGAAGCTAATACAGCGCTTGAAGAAGGACGTATTGCAGGCATTTCTGCTGCTCAAAAGCTTGGATATATAGATGATGATATTGCAGAAAATAAGAAAAAAGAAATTTGGCAGCGTTTGAAAAGTTTAAGATTAGGACCTTTTGGAGAAAGACGTCTTAGGGCAAAAGAACAAATTATGAAAGAATATGAAGACAAAATAAGGATACCAATTTGTAAATAAGATTATAAGAAGGTGGATAAAATGGCATTAATTGATACAGGTTATTTGGAATATGAAGAATTAAAATCAATTCAAAAATTACCCGGTAATGAAAGGTATAGTAAAGGGCCTGTAGCTGTTATAGAGTGTGTACAGGAGATACCTTGTAATCCGTGCGAGGCAGCATGTTTAAAAGGAGCTATAAAAATAGGTGAACCTATAATAAATTTGCCTACTGTTGATTTTGACAAATGTGTTGGATGTGGAATATGTGTTGCTAAATGTTCTGGTATGGCAATATTTATTGTTGATAAATCCTATTCTGAAACTACTGCAGCAGTTACTTTTCCCTATGAGTATTATCCCCTTCCCAAAGTAGGTAGTTTTGTGAAGGGAGTAAACAGGAAAGGGGAAGTTGTTTGTGGTGGAAAGATAGTTAAAACTATGAATCCTAAATTTTATGATCATACTTGTGTTGTTACTTTAGAAATACCGCAGGAGTTTGCTGATGAAGTTCGCAGCATAAAAAGGGAGGTATTGTAGTGAGTGGGAAGTTCACTGATGATATATTAGTATGCCGCTGTGAAGAAGTCACTTTAGGAGAAATTAAAGAGGCAATCAGACAAGGGGCAAAAGATGTTACTGGCGTAAAGCGGCGTGTGCGTGCTGGCATGGGGTTATGTCAGGGAAGAACTTGCGAAAAGTTGGTTCAGCAAATTTTGTGCCAGGAACTTGGAATTACACTTAAGGAAGCAGGGAGTTCAACTGCAAGGCCGCCGGTGAGACCAATTTCTTTTGGAGAACTTGCAGAGGGGGAAGTACAATGAATAATATATTTGATGTAACAGTAATTGGAGCAGGTGCAATAGGAACAAGTGTTGCATACCATCTGGCTGAAAAAGGCTTTAGTGTAGCAATAATTGATAGTGGAGATATAGCACATGGTTCGTCAAGTCATTGTGACGCAGTGGCACTTATATGTGATAAAAAACCCGGAATTGATACAAAAATGGGAGCTGCAAGTATTGCCCATTATAAGGAATTATCAGAAAAGTTCAGCTATGATTTTGAATTTGACCAAAAAGGATGTTTGTATGTTTGTGAAACTGAAGCTGAATATGAAGCTGCCTCCAGTTATGTGGCTGAGCAGCAGAGAGATGGATATGATATGTCAATGATTGACTCTAAAATGCTGCAGGATATGGAGCCCTATTTAGCAGAGGATATGGTAGGTGGAATTTGGACTCCGGGAGATGCGGCAATGAGTCCTTATAAAGTATGTTTTGCATTTATTGAAGAGGGAAAAAAGTTGGGATTAGAGGTATTTACATACTGTAATATTAAGGAGATTAAATTAGGAAGTAATAATGAAGTTGAAAAAATTATTTTTGATGAAGGAGAAATAATTACTAAGAAAATAATTAACTGTGCTGGAGTGTGGGCACCTATAATTGGAGATATGGTGGGGATTGACATTCCCATACAGCCTAGAAAGGGCATGAATTTAGTATCAGAAAAAACTAAAAAAATTGTATTTCACAAAATATTAGAATTTGGATATATGATGAGTAAATTTGATGATATTAATTTCAAAAGAAATGTGAGTGCTTTAGTTGAAGAATACAATGTAGCATTTAATATTGAATACACCCATGCTGAGAATATATTATTAGGGGGATACAGAGGATTTAGAGGATTTGATAACCGCTCAGAAATTGAAGCTATGAAAGCTATTGCTGAAAGGGGATTGAGATTTTTTCCCTGCTTAAAAGATGTCAATTGTATAAGAAGTTATGCTGGTGTCAGACCCTTTGTAGAAGATCATTTACCTATAGTATCTGAAGTGAATGAAATTCCAGGTTTTTATATAGCAGCAGGTCATGAAGGTGATGGAATTTGTCTGTCACCTATTACAGGAAAGCTAATGGCACAAATGGCGGCCGGTGAAGAAACAGACTTTGATATCAGTCAGCTGAAATTCAGCAGGTTTAAGGCTAAAGCAGCTCAATTAGATGGGAGAGAATGTTGATGAATAATAGAACATATGGATATATATCTTCAGTAAATTCTTGCGGTAAAGTTAAAATGTTAAAAGGACAAAATATAGCAGGTTATTCCATCGGCATTTTATATATTGAACATGTCTGGTACCCTATGGTACCAGGCAATATTGTCAATGCCTATACATTTGATTTTCCAGTTAGATTAAAGGCAGTAGATGGACTAGATATACTCAGGTTGTTTAAAGCAGAGAAAAGTGTTTTAGATGATTTAATAAAAGCAGGAAAACAGTTGGAAAAAGAAGGAGTACGAGCTATTAGTGCAGCTTGTGGTTTTTTTGGAAATTTTCAAAAAGAACTATCGGAAGCTCTAGATGTACCTGTAGCTATTTCAAGTTTGATACAAATACCATGGATTACTGCTATTATAAAACCAAATCAAAAGATTGGCGTTTTAACTGCAGATAAATCATCCCTAACGGATAAACTATTACAAAATTGCGGAATTGTAAATAAAGAACAATTAATTATTGAAGATCTAAGGCATGAACCAGAATTTTCATGTATATTGGAAGGCAGGGGAGAGTTTGATAATAGTATTGTAGAACAAGAAGTAGTTGCAAAGTCCATGGAGATCATTAAAAAAGCACCAGATACAGGAGCTATTTTATTAGAATGCAGTGATATGCCTCCTTATGCAGCAGCAATTCAAAAGGCGGTTAAATTACCTGTTTTTGATTTCACCACTTTAATTAAATGGCTTCACAATAGCGTTGCTCAAAAGCCATATAACGGTTTTATTTGAGCACAATTATGAATTATGGAAGGACATATACAGTATGATAATAAGTACATTGATTGAGATTATTGGAAAAATATTTTTCATGATTCTATTTGGATTTGTGTTGAAAAAGGCAGGTATTATAACCAATGAATTTCAAAAAGGGTTATCCAATTTATTATTAAATGCTATATTGCCAGTAAGTATTCTTTCATCAGCATCCAATCCATTTTCAAAAGAATTATCCAGAGGGCTTTTAATTGCTGCCTTATTATGCTTTATGTATTATATTTCCACATTAATACTCACCCATCTTATTACAGGTACATTCAAAACAGATAATTCAACCAAGAAAATATTTATCACAATGTCTGTATTTGCTAATGTTGGATTTATAGGTTTTCCAATAGCTGATGAATTATTTGGCAGTAATGGAATGCTTTATACCGTGATTTATAATATGTTTTATCAAATATTTTTCTTCACCTATGGAACTAATTTGTTAAGTAATAAAGGAAAATTTAATATAAGTTCAATATTTAAAAGTCCAGTTACATTATCATCATTTGCAGCAGTTATAATATACTTATCTCCTTATAGATTTCCTGTATTTATAAATGAATCCCTGTCCACAGTTGGAGGAATGATGGTTCCACTGTCCATGATAATAATTGGATGCACGTTAGTTGATATAAGACCAAAAGAAATATTAAAGGATAAATATTCTTATCTTGTATCATTATTAAGGCTGCTGATATTCCCTTTAGCAGTGATTGGAATACTATTATTAATAGGTATTAAAGGAGAGGTGGCAGTAATAATTGCTGTTTTAACTGGATTACCATCAGGTTCTTTAAATGTTATATTAGCTGAACAATATAATTGTAATCCAGAGTATGCTGCCAGAACCGTTATACAGAGTATGATTTTAATGATAGTTACGCTTCCTGTTATTATATCATTGTCATTAAAATTATTAATATAGTGTTATCAATTCTATGGTAGATAAATGGAATGCGAGATTCAGTTCTCGTATTTTTTTAGTGTTTAAATCTTAATATTCATACCTAGATAGTTAAAAAAATGAAAAATCAAATAATTAAATGTATTGATTTTTTTCTGCTTTTGTGATGAAATATAAGTAGGCATTATCTTATAAATATCTGATCTTATTTATAATTATTGTTATAAAAGGAGGTACATATTGTGAATAAAAAATTATCTAAAGATGCCTATGGCGGCATATCTGGCAAAGATTATGTTCCTTATATTTCTAGTGGATCTAAATCTGGTGGAAATGCTGCTGTGTTAATAATAGGTATTCTTCTAGCTGTACTATTTGCAGCATCTACTGCTTATTCAGGTATGAAAGCAGGGCTTACAGTTGCCGCTGGCATACCGGGCTCTATATTAGGTTCCGTATTTATAGCTGTATTTGCTAAACAAAAAGGTATCCTTGGTAAAAACTTACTTCAAGGTATGTCAAGTGGTGGAGAATCCATTGCCAGTGGTATGATATTTGTTTTACCAGCAGTCCTTTTAATAGGTTCAAAAGTTTCTTTCTTAGAAGGTTTTGTTGTTGGTGTAGGTGGAGCACTATTTGGTATAGGAATAGCTTCCCTTGTTTATAATTATTTAATAGTTGAAGAACATGGTAAATTAATGTATCCTGAGTCAATGGCTATATCTGAAACACTTGTTGCTTCAGAAGGTGCTAAAGAATCAATCAAGTACATGGGAATTGGATTTGGAATAGGCGGTGTTATAACTGTTATAACCAGTTCATTTCTAAATGTGGCTAACAATGTTATAAGTTATGTAAACGAATCCTTCTACAAATGGAAATTTGAAATTGAAGTTAACCCACTATTATTAGGTATAGGGTTTATAGTTGGTATGGAAGTAGCATTGACTATGTTTGCTGGCTCTATATTATCTAATTTTGCTATTATGCCTTTAATAGGTTACTTTACTTCTCTAGGACAAGTTGGTCCATCTGTATGGAATAATCCGCATGTTGCTATAAACGCCATGCAGGTTAAAGATATAGCAGGTAGTTATGTAAAATATATCGGAGCGGGTATGATGCTTTCTGGCGGCTTGATAAGTGCTGTAAGACTTATACCAACTATAGGGTCTTCTATAAAGGAAACTGTTAATGCCAAGTCTTCAAAGGGTACTGGTAGTTCATCTGCTGAAAACCTAATATTACTTGGTGGTATATTAATAGGTTTTATAGGTGGTTTTCTGGTGTCTGGTGGTAACATATTGATGGCAATAATTGTTTGTATTTTATCACTATTGTTATCCTTGCTATTTGTTATAGTCTCCGGTCGTTTAACTGGTACTATAGGAACTTCAAATCTTCCTGTATCTGGTATGACTATAGCTTCTATAGTTATTGTTACATTGTTATTTGTGGGAATGGGATGGAAAGACATTGGAGATAACAGATCTCTGCTATTATTTGGTACATTTATAGTTACTGCCATAGCTGCAGCGGGTGGTTACAGTCAATCACAAAAAGTTACTTTTATAGTTGGCGGTGACAAGAATGAAATGCAAAAATATTTTGCCGTAGCTAGTGTAGTTGGTGTTGCAGTAGTTACTGGTGTCATATTATTACTTTCAAGTCAACTTGCAATGACTGGTGATAACGTACCGTTTGCATTACCTCAGGCTAATTTGATGTCAACGTTGACTGCAGGTATAATGTCAAATAAATTACCATGGGTCATGATAATTGTTGGAGCTGTTATCGGAGCTGTTTTATTCTTGGTAAAACTTCCTGTAATGACAGTTGCTATAGGATTCTATCTACCTATATCTACAACTTCTATAATATTGATAGGTGCATTCGTCCGTTTATTTGTAGAAAAAATTTCTAAAACTGAGAAAGAGAAAGAAGCTAAAGTTTCTAATGGTGTAAGTTTATCATCTGGACTTGTTGCTGGTGGATCTATAATAGGACTTATTGGTATAATACTTCAAGTATCAGGAATTGTAAAAGGAAATGGTCCAAGCGGATTTGCAGCTACTAATGGAATGGCATTTGTAATGTTAATAGTTCTTGTAATAGCGTCCATGATACCTATACTGAAAAGTAAAGTAAAAAATAATGAATAACAACGAAGAAGTTTTAAATATAATATTTAAAATCTCGGATAATTTGGAATATGAAGTTGATAAAGACCATATTGTGACTATACTTGAAAAGCAAGATCACAAGCTCCAAAAGTTTTTCAGAAAGCTTAAATTCAGAATTCCAGGATATAAAAGAATTACTATGGATGAGTACGGAAGTTATGTGTTTCTACAAATAGATGGCAATAAAACTGTAAAAGATATTGGAAAAAATCTAGAAGTAAAGTATGGTGATAAAATTCATCCAATTTATGAAAGGTTATTACTATTTTTAAATCATATTGATGTTAATTGTCACTATATAGAAAAAACAAATTTGTAATAAAGAAGATGGCAGTATATTGCAGCTGCCATCTTTTTTTATTAATTTTACTTTTAAATGCATAAGTTACCCTCATATTTTTTAAGTGTTTAAATCATGGATAATGTGATAAAATGTAAGAAATAAAAGGAATATAACAATAGAAAAGAAGTGGATTTGGAATTTGCAGATTAAATAAAGAAGTAATATAAAAAAGAGAGGCAGGGTATATGGTGAATTATATTATAGATAAAGCTAAATATTTTATTGAAAGGATAAATAAAAAATACAAGATAAAATTTGCCTATATTTTTGGCTCACAAGCAAATGGCAGAGCTTTGAAAAATAGTGATATAGATATAGCAATATATTTTGAGGAAAAAAGCTCTCTTATAGAAGAGGCTTATATAAGGGGAGATATTATAGAAGAGGGGAAAGCTTTTTTTAAAAAAGATGTAGATATAGTTTCTCTAAACAATGCACCTTTATTATTAAAATATGAAATAATCTACAATGGAATAGTTATTAAAGATCATGATGAAATAGGGGATTTTGAATCCTTGGCCTTAAGAGAGTATTTTGATTTTAAGTATTATTCTGATATATATGATAATGTTATGATTGAAAAAATAAAAAAGGGAGAATTTTTTGGAGGATAAAATTTATGGTTAAACGAGAAATAGTAATCTCAAGGGTAAATCAATTAAATGAATATGTAAATATACTTAAAACTATAAAAAAATATGATAAAGAAACATATATTAAAGATCCTCTTATATATGGAGCTGCTGAAAGGTTTCTTCATTTGAGTATTGAATGTATTCTTGATATAGGAAATCATGTTATATCAGATATGGGATATAGAAAACCAGAGAATAACAGAGATATATTTTTAGTTTTATATGAAAATAATATACTTGATGAAAAAATAAAAATAAATCTGTGTAATATGGCTAGCTTTAGAAATATCTTAGTGCATGATTATATAAAGTTAGATAGGGAATTGGTGTATGGAATAATAAACAATGATTTAAAAGATATAGAAGAGTTCGTAAAAATAATAATAGAATATGTGTAATTTTTGAAATGAAGAAAGAGAAGTAATATTACAAAATATAAAAAAGAGAGGTAGGGTTATATGAATGATGTAATATTGAATAAAATATCCGTTATTGAAAGATGCATAAACAGGATAAATGAAGAATATGATAATAATCCTGAAAATTTAAGAAATTATACTAAGCAGGATTCCATAATTCTGAATATTCAAAGAGCTTGTAGGGCTTCCATAGATTTAGCCATATATATGATTTAAAAAAATTTGCAAATCAAATGATTCACGTTAACTAATTATGGTATATAGATGGCTGCAAGAAATATTTAGTAATTTAAAGTAAATATTAAAATATACGAAAACTAATATAGGTTGTAAATATTAGAGGAGGGATATTATGGATATAGCGGCACTTTCTGCAGCAATGAGTGAGTATAGTGTTAAACAATCAGCAGGTATAGCCATTACAAAAATGGCTATGAATGCATCAGAGCAGAATGCTGTAAATGTGACAGATATGATAAATAGTATGGCAGTTGATCCTAATTTAGGAAGCAAACTGGATGTAAAGGCATAATATTTATGGATGAAAATGAAAAATTGAAGGAAATATTAGATCAGGAACTGCAGTGGATTCAATATAGGCAAAAAATGCTGAATATCATAGAAGAAAAGCTTATAAAGATGAAGGAAATTGTAGTACAAGCACAGTATAATAATGTTTTCATGGAAAAAATTGAAGAGTTAAACCACAGCATAAATAATTTGGCTCAGCAGGTAAGAGCACTGGATGAAGAAAGCAGAATAACAAAGCATGGAAGAATACTTTAACTTAAGCACAGTCCTATTAAGGTATAACTACAGATAGTTAAAAGGAAGTGATATATATAATAAATTCAATCATATCCGGCAATAGCCAAGCAGTAATACAGAATAGAAATGATAAATCCGATGATCAGATAAAATTGCTTAGACATCAGCAAGATGTAATTCAAAAACAGATAGATAATATAAAAAATGGAGATGCGGATCCAAAAACTAAGCAGCAGCTTATAGCGCCTTTAGAGGAGCAAATACAGAGCATTGAAGCACAAATACAGCAGAAACAAATAGAACAAAGCAGTGATAAAGATAATCAGCCACAAGTAAAAGTAAAAAAAGAATCTGTTTCAGCCAGCACAGAAGAGAGCAACAAACTTTCAAGAGATGTTTTATTTTTTAATATGTCAAGCACATATAAACAAATTAGAAATGTTAATTCCATAAGAAAAAATTTAATGGGAAAGTCCAATGTATTGAATTCAGAAGCTTCCCTTGATGCCCAAAGGGGCAATACGAAGTCAGCGGAAAGAAAAAGTGCGGAAGCTGCTTCACTCAGGGGCAAGGCCTATGTGCTGGAATCTAAAATTGGCAAATTAAACAGTGATATAGGTGATAGTGTAGGGGATATAACAGATAAAACAAGAGAAGAGAATTCACATAAGGTCAATGAGGATGATAAGAAAAGTTCAGAGGATATTTCAAAAGAAGCTGAAAATGGAAATTTTACTGCAGGCCAGGGGTTGTCAATAAATATACTGGCGTGATGGAATATCAAGTGCTTCAGAGGTTCAGGGGATTTGCCTATGAGAAGGCTTTTCTCCATATGAACCTTTTCAGCACTTTCCCTTATAGTAAAATTTAAATTCAAGAATTATTCAACAGGGCTTCTTCATCGAATATCTCACGGCTGCTTATGTCCTTGTAAGCTCCCGTATTTACTACACTTTCAGGATTTTGTTCTAGGGCCTCCTTCTTAGCCATAGATTCATCCAATCTATTTTTTGCCTCTGTTAGCTGATCTTTAATAGGAGACATTATTTCGAGATAAATCAGCATTAATTTCATTTTTTTCTGTTTTTCAACTTCTTCCAGTTTTTTTTCATATTTCTCATATTGTTTTTTTAACAGCTCATAGTAAGATTTATCTTTATTGATTTGATTTTGATATTCATCTGATTGAGAACTAAATGCAAAACTTTTATGATAGGCTGATATGTTCTTTAACAGGGTATTAAAAACTTTTTTTTCTGCAAAATCAGAAATTTTACCTGATTTTAGTAAGTTCTCCGTCATAGTATATGCCTTGTTTATGGCATTTGCTGCATCTTCTGTAGACCAATTGCCGGGAACTGGATTGTATGTGCCATCTGAGGAGTATTCTCTAACATGATCTTTGAATTTAGGTAATTCCTTTAAAAAATTATGAATTTCTTTTATGTCATTATAGTTGATATTTTCAATATTTGTAACTGATTCATTACCGGAAAGTTTTATTTCAATATTATATTCCAGATTATTTAATATGTCTGAATCCTTATTTTCAAAGGATTGCCTTACTACAGAAATGGCTTTGTCAGCCAGGGAAAGTAGGCTGTCTTTAAAGGCTTCTACATCAAATCTATTATCATTTGAAATATTTCCATAGCTCCATTTTGTAGAGGCATAGTCAAAAAAATATCGAAAATCATTAGTTACGCTTTGGGCCGCGGTGTTAATGGCATCATTATAGGCTTTATCTAAAATAGCTATTTTTTCATCTGATTCTTCTGGAGAAAATTGTTCCATAATTTCTTTTCTTATTTTTGAATAATTTAAAGCATATTTTTCTATAAAGTCGGCATCTACAGAGTTTTCAGATATAAATGTATTTCCACTGTTGTGTATATTTTCTGGGGCTTGTGCAGTAGACTTATTTTCCGTATTATTTTCTGTTCCTGTTAATTTTTGCATGTATTCATATTGTAATTTTGCATCGTCGGATATGTGGCCTATATCATGTAGTAAACTATTATTTAATTTTGCAGATAAATCTTCAATTGGTTTTAATGATGATGTTTTATTTCTAACGTAACCATTGCCAATTATGTTAGAAAAGTTGATAACTCCATTTTTAAACGTAATCAAAGTTATAATCCCCCTTATAAAGTAATCATTAGTAATATCGTCATTATGGAAGATAACTTTAACACTGTGGTAACTGGAAATCACATGCTCCTGCTATCTTGTGGGAATATCTTTTTATTTATATATTTAATTAATTTAAATGGCAAAATGTATAAAAATTAGTTATATATTATAAATAATTCATATTATGTACGGAAAATCCTTATTAATTATGATATAATATTTAGTATGATTTAAATTAGCATAAATTGTTAAAATAAGGAGATTGGATATGAAAGCTTTATGTTTTTCGAAAGTGCAGGAAGCTGTTAAATTCATGGGAGAGGCTGATGAAGATAAGGGGATTGTCTTATTTTCCTCTGTGGATAATATAAAAGAATTATCTAAAAATGTTTATAAAGATATCATACTCTGTTCAACTGCAGGAGAATATACATATAGAGGATATACAGATGGGGTGATTACCGGTTTTCAATATAATAAAAAAGAGGTAGAGGTGGTAGAGATATCATACCCACCCATATTGAGTATAAATGAGCTTAAAAAGGCCTATGAAAATGTAAGAGGTAATAAAAATGCATTTATGCTGCTGTTGTGTGATGGACTGAAGGGAATTGAAGAAAGTATTTTAAGTACTTTTTATTTTATAGAATCTAATTTTAAAATTATAGGCGGTAGTGCAGGGGATAATGAGAAATTCAAAGAGACTTATATTTATATGGGAAATAAAAGGGTTATGAATATTGCCTTGTTTTTTAACTTGAAGAGAAGGACGGATATTATCAAGGAAAATATATATGTAAAAACGGATAAAATATTGAGAGTTACTGAAGCCGATGTGGTAAAAAGAAGGGTAGTGACTTTTAATAATAATCCTGCAAGTGCGGAATATGCTCGTGCAGTGGGAGTAAGTGAAAGTAGACTTCCAGAATATTTTATGAGCAACCCTCTTGGAAAATTATATGAAGATGACATACTTATTGCTTCTCCCATGAAAGTAAATGAAGATAAGTCTATTACATTTTATAGTGAACTTATGATAAATACATTTGTATATCTTTTAAAACCTGTAGATCCTATTGGTGTATTGAGAGGAACATTAAAAAATGTATCTTTTAAGCCTTCTTTTGTATTTTCTATAAATTGTATATTTAGAAAACTATTATTTATTAAAGATAATATATGGAAAGATTTTGATGGGGAAATGACTTCATTTTGTAGAAATACTGCCGGATTTATAAGTTATGGGGAACAATATTATAAGAAACATTTAAATCAAACTATGGTAATGCTGTTGGTGGAATAGGGGTGATTAAGCATATGACAGAAAATTTTAATAGGAAGATACATCCCAAAAATATTGATGAAGATAATACAAAGTACATATTCCCATATATAACTCAGGTATTTGAATTAAATAAAGAAATAGAAAAAGAAACTAATAGTATAATAAAAGAAGAGGAAATATCTACATCTAACATAGACATGCTTTTAAATGAGTCGGGTTATACAGAACGTCAGATAAAAAAAGTTGAGGAACATCTCCAGGATTTAGCTGAAAGCAGTAAAAATATTAATGATTTAATAGAAAAACTTTTTAAAAGTTCCATTAAAGAATCGGAAAAGGTCAGCAATGTAAAAGAGCAAAATGCCCTTATGGATGGGGAAATGAATATTATAGAGAAAATGTTTAATGAGTTTATAATTTTGTGTGATAAATTAAAGACACAGTATGAAAGTATTGAACAATTTACAAATGTTATTTCAAATGTAGCAAAACAAACAAAATTGCTTTCATTAAATGCATCTATAGAAGCTTCAAGGGCAGGAGAATATGGAAGAGGTTTTTCCATTGTTGCAGATGAAATAAAAAAATTATCTGTTAATTCTCAGGAAAATGTAAAAGATATAATAAACTCTCTAAAAGGTATGACAGAAATTATAGAACAGCTCAGCAGAAAGTCAAAGGAAGGAATGGACAAAGTCTCCAGTGCAGTTCAGGGTATTAAAAAATCAGATGTATTGATGGATGGCATTGTATTGTCACAGGGAGAATTTTTAAAACATTTTGATAATGTAAAAGGTTCTCAGAAAAATAATTTAAGTGATGTAGAAAAGATAAATTATGAACTTACCAATATACTTAAAAAGTCTAATAATGATAGAGGTGAATTTGAAGGGCTAATTATGGGCTCTCAAAAGAAGGCGGATTACATTTTAAATATTTTACACCACCTTAACCAGATTAGAGTTTTGTGGGAAAAATATGTTTCAAAAAATTAATAGAATAAAAATTGGACAGAAATGTATTAAAAATATATTTTCTGTCCAATGTTGTTTTAACAATGTATATGTATGATTTTTAGATCATTCTAAATTTACACAACATCTTCAATGGATTTTAACTGTTCAGATGTAAATATATTGTGTCTGTCCAGTACTGCTATCAATAGGAAGGTGCAAAGACATACTAGCCATTCCATAAATATTACATGAGGGAATATTCTAAATGAAGGTACTATTTGCCATACAAATAAAACTATTATGCTTACTAAAGTAGTGTAAAAAGCGGAACTCTTTCTGCATAGTTTAGGACAAAATATGGTAAATAAAAATACTATTGTAAAGGCAGTGCAGAGACTCAAACCTATGGAGATAGTTTTTAATATACCTGACATGGACGAAGCCAATACAAAAGTAAATACTCCAAGCACAATAACTGATACCTTATTTATTATAAGATATTTTTTTTCATCTACTTTTGGATTTATGGATTTTTTGTATATATCCTGTGAAAATAGTGTAGACGCTCCCAATAATAGATTACAGGCAGTAGATACATCTGCAGCCCAAAGTGCTGCAAGAGTTATGCCTGCTGCTACAGGATTTAGCGACAATATCATCTTAGGCAGTGCCAATGTTGCACTTACATCTGGAAAAGCCACCTTGGCTGACATACCTATAAGCGCACATAAAAATCCTATGGGAATCATACATAGTCCACCTATTATAAATCCTTTTTTTGCAGTTTTGGAGTCCTTAGCTGCAAAAGCTATCTGTACAGGTCCCTGCATAGACATGACCTGAGTCAGCATAATTAAAAACCAACTTAAAATTATCCATATGCCAGTACCCTGGGTGAAGCTGAAATAAGGTACATTTTGTGGTAAATTCAATTTTATATTTTGGAATCCGCCGGTGGATATTACCGCTAATATGGTACAGAGTATAACTCCTGCATATTTTAAAGGTACATTAAATAAATTGCATAATCCTGCAGACCACATTCCGCCCATAAAAGTTATACCTATAAATACACAGGCACTGACTACCATACCAGATTTTAATGTAAATACGCCAGGTAAAAGTGAAGATAAAATGGAACCGCCGGCAATATACTGAAGTGACACAACTACAATGAGGATAATCATCTGACATATAACGCAGATAAATCTTCCTTTTTCATCGTAGAACTTTCCAAAAAGCTCCGGTACCGTGGATACATTGAAATTTCTGTATTTTTCAGCAGTAACAAGTCCCATAACTATAGCTGCAAATCCCCAGGCTACAGTGTACCATCCTGCAGCAAGACCTATACCATAGGCCTGTTCTGCAACACCTATGGTAGAAGCACCCCCAATGGCAAGACCTATAAGTGAGCAGGCTATAAGAGGAGTTGAAAGTTCTCTACCTGCTAGGGTATAACTTTCTCCCTCTTTGGACACTCTTCGTTTGGCAAAGGAACTTATTACAAATAGCATTGCTATATAAAGTATAATAATTATTAATGATGCACTCATTTTTTACCCCCTATTTATTTTAATTTACAGTTTAGAGCCGATAATTTTAGATTACTTATAGAAAAATCCATATTTAAATTTAAGTATTTACCTGGCTGCAGTTATATTTTTATCTTCCCCCCTTTAAAGCATTAAAGTAAATGCCGTAATTTATAGGATTTCTGTTTTTAAACTTAATTTGTGTGTAAATTAAGTTTAAATTCAGGAATCCTGTATCTTTTTAAATTACTTTTTATATAATATATAGATATAATAATTTTTATAAGTTATACGAATATAAATATATAGATAAAAATCATATATTATACTATAATATAGTTTACATTATAGTTGAAAATTCTTATAAATACAAGTGTAAAGTGGGTATTAAAACTTTATATAGAGTTAAGAATTTCACCGGTATATAATATATAATGTATATTATAATAAAAAATTTTATTTGTAAAGGGAGGCATTATAATGATAAAAATATTGGATAATGGAGAAGTAGATTTAGATTTATTAGAAGTGGAGGATGTTATAGATATAAATATATTGCAAAAGTTTCAGGATAATTTTGCTGATGGTATGAATATTGCAAGTGTAACAGTGGATAAGAATGGAAAGCCTGTAACAAAACCTAGTTCCTACACTAATTTTTGTTTGGATCTTACCCAGTCTACTTCTGCAGGAGAGGCACGCTGTGCAGAGTCTCATAAAAGGGGAGGAGAAGAGGCTACAAGACTTGGAAAGCCTTATGTTTATACCTGTCATGCAGGGCTGATTGATTTTGCTGCACCTATAATGATAAAAGGCAAAACCATAGGCACCATATTAGGTGGACAAGTTATGTATTCACATCCAGGAGAATCACGTTTTAGGGATACTGCCTCTGAAATAGGAGTGAATGCGGATAAGTATGTGGAGGCTTCAAATCATGTTTACAAGGTAGATGAAAAAAATGTAAAGGCAGCATCTGAAGTGCTGTATGTAGTTGCTAATGCACTTTGTAAAATAGGCTATGAATCCATATTAGTGGGAACGGTTGCGTCAAATCTTTCTGAAAACTTTGAACAGATTTCAGCTACCATGGAGGAATTGGCAGCATCCTCTGTAGATGTAAGTAGTAACCAGAAAGTTTTAAATGAGGAAATTACCAGAGTAAAAAGTATTTCTTTAGAAATAAACAGTGTATTAAATGCTATAAAAAATATAGCAGAGCAGACCAAAATGCTTGGTTTAAATGCGGCTATAGAAGCGGCTAGAGCCGGGGAATTAGGGAGAGGCTTTGGAGTTGTAGCCAGTGAAATAAGAAAATTATCCGAAGATTCAAAGCAGACAGCTTCTACCATAGTAGATCTAACTAAAAAAATACAAGAATCAGTGGATAACACTATTGAGACCTCTAATTCCACTCTTGAAACTACGGAACAGCAAACGGCGGCAATACAGGAGATTACATCTAGTGTTCAACAAGTTTCCGAAATGTCAGACACTTTAAGTGAAATGGCAAATTCAAAAATATAAAGCAACGATCACTGCTTACTTATTTTTCAATATATAGAATAAATGTTTATAATTTATACTATCTTGAAAAAGGAGGTTTTTAATGACTGGAAGAAGATTTATTACAGGTAAGGCTGCTAAACATTATTATATTATGCAGTGTTTTCAGTTGATAGTGGGATGTGCTATAACAGTCCTTGGATTTAATTTATTTCTTAAACCCAATCAGATAGCTTCCGGTGGAATAGCTGGAATATCCCTGTTAATAGAACATATATCACATATAGAGCCGGCAATTACCCAATGGGTTGGAAATATAGTATTATTTTTTGTGGGTCTTTTGGTGTTAAATAAAAAATTTATGATGAGAACTGTTTTTGGTTCTCTTGTATTACCCTTATTTATATTTTTTACTACCAACCTACATCCAATTACATTAAATCCCCTTTTGGGAAGCATATATGGAGGATTACTTTCGGGTGTAGGTCTTGGACTGGTTTTTAAAAGTGATGCTTCCACAGGAGGTACTTCCATAGTGGCAAGCATTATAAATAAGTATGCAGGAATAAGTATCGGTAATTCTCAGGGAATAATAGATGGAGCTGTAATTATTGCTGCAGCTTTCGTATTTGATGCAGAAAAAGCTCTTTATGCCATTATATCCTTAGTCATAACAAGTAAGGCTATTGATTTAATACAATTAGGTTTCGGAGGATCAAAGGTAGCTTTTATAGTTTCGGAAAAATCGGAACTTATAAAAGATATCATTATAAAGGATTTAAATAGGGGAGTGACAAAAATATCAGGATTTGGAGGATATACTGAAGAAGAACGTACAATTCTGATGGTGGTTATGAATCAATCTGAAATAAATATATTTAAAAGTCTTATAAAAAGTATAGATGCAGGCTCATTTATAATAATTAGTGATACTTATGAGGTTTTAGGGCAGGGATTTAATTTACACAAGGAAGCTAAGAAGCAGGGTCAAATTCTTAATAATTAAATAAAAAGGACTTTATAAATTTAATTTATATACTATAAGGGTAAAGTTGAAGGAAAAATAAAAAATAGCTGGTGTATTTCTATAAAATGGGTTTAGGTACCCATTTTTTATATTTTGGGTATATTTTTTTATTATTGAGACATACTACTTCTAGAATTATATAAGCTGGAGGTGAACTATGGAAAAAAAGCATAAGGGATTATCTGTGTTACAGCTTACAATGATGGCTCTTGGAACTATAATTGGAGGTTCTTTTTTTCTGGGTTCTTCTGTGGCTATTCATGCTCTGGGTCCTTTTATAATTATTTCCTATGTATTAGGAGGAATTTTAGTATATTTTATTCTTTCCGCACTTTCAGAGATGACAGTGGCAGATCCGTCACCTGGTTCTTTTTTTACGTTTACCAGAAAGGCCTTTGGTTCAAGAGCTGGATTTACTGTGGGATGGGTCTACTGGACTGGTATGGTTCTTGCTATGTCCAGTGAAGCTGCAGCTGTATCTATTTTGATTCGCAGATGGTTTCCTGGCATATCCATATCTTTTTTAGGAAGTATAATTATCATTATAATTACGCTGCTTAATTTGTTAGGTGCTGATAAATTAAGTAAGCTGGAAAGTGGTCTTGCTGCTGTTAAATTGCTTGCAGTGGTATCCTTTATAATTATGGCCCTTCTTTTAATTACAGGTCTTTTAAGGCTGAATACCGGTGCAGTGGATGTTAAAGGTGTAAAACTTTCTTTTTTGCTTCCAGGAGGAATAAAAAGTATTGCAGGAAGTATGCTTACGGTTATGTTTGCCTATGCAGGCTTTGAAATAATAGGCCTGGCAGCTTCAGAGACTGATAATCCAAAAGAGACGATTCCAAGGGCTATAAAATATACTGTGTTAAGTCTTGTGATTCTTTATATAGCTTCCATTTATGCAGTTCTTTTGTTAATTCCTACTGATATTCTTGGTGAAAATGTAAGTCCTATGGTAGCTGCGCTTAACAGATGGGGAATGAACTGGACTGGAAATGTGATAAATATAGTAATGGTTATAGCAATACTTTCTACAATGCTGGCGGCTATGTTTGGTATAGGAAGGATGATTCGCTCTCTTGCAGATGAAGCTTATGCTCCCAGATGGCTAAAGGATAACACAAATATTCCCTACAAAGGTATGGCGTTTTCTGGTGCAGCTATGTTTTTAGGATTGATGCTGGGGCTTTTATTTCCAAGGGTGTATTTATTTTTAGTGAGCTGTGGAGGATTTTCTCTGCTTTTTACATATGTAATGATTGTAGCTTCACAAATTCGGATGCGTAAAAATCATGTGTATGTTATAGAAAAAAAACAGTACAGCTATATTTCATGGATTACTGTTATAAGTCTTATTGTTATCATTTTAAGCATGCCTTTTATTCCTGGCCAGGCATCAGGTCTCATAGCAGGCATTATAATTATTGCCTTTTATTCAGCAGCATACACAATTATGAAATACTACATAAAAATTAAAAAACACGGTGAATTGAAGGATAAATTTAATGCAAAAGAACGTAAAACTGGTTTTCTTATGGAACTTTCTAAAGAATTCATTGAGAGAAGAAAAGTTTTTAAAAGGGATAAGAAAAAATATGATAAATGAAGTATTAAAAATATGTTCTTAATATTACACCCTATATTAAAGTTGAACATAATCTATAAGGATAAGTTAATTATTACAAATTGACAGATTCACACCACAGAGGAGGAAAATCAATATGAATTTTCTAAAAAACACGAAGGTGAAAGTAAAGTTAATTTTATCCTTTGCCATTGTTGCTATATTGATTACAGTAGTTGGAGTTATAGGAATGATGTCGTTGAAAACCATAAGTTCAAATTCTGATGATATGTATAATAACAAATTGAAGAGAATCTATATGTTAACAAATATGAAACAAAATTTCACTGAAATTAAAAGTGATATTTTTCAACTCATCTATGAAAAGGATTCTTCTAAAAGGAGTGAACTGGAGAAGAATATAAAAAGTGATATGGCGTTAAATGAGAAAAATATGCTTGACTATGAAAAGTTTGTTATGAATAATGTTGAAAAGCAAATATGGCCAACCTATAGAAGCCAGTTTAATGAATATAAAAATATAATAAATAATATTATTAATTTTATTAATAATGAAAATTTTGATGAAGCAATTAAAGAGTATAATAAGATACTAACTCTTAGAGAAATAATGGTGGGAAATGTTGATAAATTAATGAATAAACAGGTGAAAAGTGCGGAAGAAGCAAATTTAAAAAATAATTCCTTATATTTAGAAAACAATAAAATTATGCTCGTATTTATGATTGGAGGATTACTGCTTGCAGTGGTGCTTGGACTTATTATTTCAAAGGATATAAACATTCCTTTGATGAAAATAAAATCCTTTGCAGAAAAACTTGCTTTGTACGATTTTTCTGCTCCCATTGTTATTACGAGAAGTGATGAATTCGGTAAAACAGGAGTAGCTTTAAATACTGCTCTTTTAAATGTAGATAGTCTTATCAAGGATATTATGGCAAATTCTCAGGAAATTAGTGCATCTAGTGAAGAACTTTTTGCAACCGTAGAAGAATTGTCTATAAAAATTGAAAAAATAGATAATTCATTAAATAATATAATTGTTGGAATTCAGGACACAAGTTCCTCCTCAGAGGAAATAACATCTTCTGTAGAAGAAGTTAACTCAGGTATCAATGAACTATCTGAAAAAGCAGAGAAGGGAAGTAATAATGCAAATGAATCTAAAAAAAGGGCAGCTTTGGTTCAGCAAAAAGGGAAACAAGCCATCAAAGAATCTAAAGATTTATATTTCAAGAAGAAAAATAATATGCTGCAGGCAATTAAAGAAGGAACTGTAGTTGACAATATAAAAGTTATGGCAGACACTATTTCGGATATAGCAGAGCAAACAAATTTATTGGCATTAAATGCTGCCATAGAAGCAGCCAGAGCAGGTAAACAGGGCCGAGGATTTGCTGTAGTGGCAGAAGAGGTGAAAAAGCTTGCAGAACAATCCTCTAAATCTGTAACAAATATAAAGGATACTGTTATAAAGGCTGAAAATGCATTTAAAAATTTATCCGAAAATGGCAATGAAGTATTAAGATTTATAAACGAAAACATTCATGGCAGATTAGAAGAGTTTGGAATCATGGGAGATCAATACCAAAATGATTCAAGTTTTTTAAGCACCATGTCATTGGATATAGCAGCTATGTCTGAAGAGATTACCGCAGCAGTGAATCAAGTGAATCAAGCAATGCAGAATATGTCACAAATTGCCGAGCAATCTAGTGAAAATGCAGAAACTATAAAATCCAGGTTAGATGAGACAACTGAAGAAATAAGACAGGTAGCTGTAGTTGCACAAAATCAGGCAGAACTTTCTCAAAGTCTCAATGAAATGGTGCAGAAATTTAAAATTTAATTTCAAGGCTAATGGCCTTAGAGCTATTAGCCTTGTTAGCTCAATTAGATATCATTTTTTTATTTATAATTGTTTCTAAATGTTTTACGGGAAGTACTATCATTATTGCAATACATATTGCACCTTCAACAGCTATGAATATGCCATTTAAGGTGAGAGAATAAATTGCAGGAGACATTCCTTTGGGTGCAAAGCTTCCGAAAAAGATTACTCCAGATATAAAGTGACATATAAATCTTCCCAAAATAGCTAGAAATGTACCTACAATTTTTCTGTTCCTAAAATATCCTGCTATACCTAAGGCCATAAATGGCAGAGGGTAGTCAAATATAACTTGTATAGGATGAAGTATGTATGGATCTAGTATTAAGGTTATAATTCCATATAAAAATCCAGTAATAAAACCAACTTCCGGGCCATAAAGCAAAGCCATAAGAAGTATAGGTACCATGCTTCCCAAGGTTACACTTCCACCTTGAGGAAGATGATATATTCTAAATATTTTAAGTATGGTAGCCAGTGCCAGTGCTATACCTATTTGAGTGACAAGCTGCGTAGTAAATTTAACATTTTTAACTTTCGCCCAGAACAGGATAAAGATAATAACGGCGATTAGTGCAAAAATAGAAGTTGGGTGAGATAAAATCTCTGTAAAATTTTTTATTAAAGACATTAAAAACCTCCTTTACTCAGCTAAGGTGCTAAAAGAGCCGCATTCCATGGGAATACGACTCATTATTTTTCTAAAAATCCGCTTCCCTACGCTGGTGTTATCCAGATCAGGTAGAAGGGTTAACAACTGGTGTTTCTCAGCCACAAGGCACCCCTAGCATTAAGTATTTAATTATTATATAATCATTATAATATATAATATGTCATATTTCAATTATATGAATAGGACAATGTAATAATTATAGTTTGAAGTAAATTTTGGAGGTGGCCTTATGGATAAAAATATTTTCTGGGTAAATGACAAAAAAATAAAAAGAACTATTGAGGCATTGAAAAAGAACAACATGAATGGGTTTTATGTGAAAGATAGACAGGAATTTTTCAGTAAAATAGAGCAGTTGGTGAAAAAAGATTCTGTGGTGAGTTGTGGAGGGTCTGCTACCTTAGAGCAAACCGGTATACTGGAATATCTAAGAGGTGGCAGGTATAAGTTTTTAGACAGGGCAGCAGAGGGTGTAACTCCAGAGCAAAAAAAGCAGATACACAGAGAAACTTTTTTTGCAGACGCATTTTTTACTAGTGTTAATGCCTTAACTGAAGAAGGAGAACTGTTTAACGTAGATGGTACAGGCAATAGAGTAGCAGCTATGCTCTTTGGGCCTGATAAGGTTATTGTAGTCTGTGGAGTAAATAAAATTGTAAAAAATCTAGAAGAAGCCATAGAGAGAAATAAGAGAGTGTCTGCTCCTGCCAATGCCAGGAGACTCAACTGCAATACCCCCTGTACTACTACAGGCCGTTGTATGGATTGCAGCAGCAAAAGTAGAATATGTAACGAGTATACTTTAATAAGGAACCAACTTGATGATTCGAGGATTTACGTATTTATATTTAATGAAGATTTAGGATATTAAATTTATCTGAAATATACAATTAGCTTAATGTTCCCAGCGTCTTAAACCATCGAAAATACCGCAGTGTTCATATATATTTGAATACTGCGGTATTTCTGGTTATGACAGTAAATCAAGTGATTTAGTCGGATAAATATTTCAATAATTTTAGGGAATTATAAATATAAATTCGATTTTAAAAGGTGATAGTTATGAATAAATTCAAGGTTTTCTTGCATATTGCTGTAGTTATAATATTTATTTTGTGTTTTTTAGGCACAAGTGGAATGCTTGTAGAAAACATGGAAATACCAGTGGGAGTGGGAGCTGATATAGAAAAGAGTTCTAATAATATATCTTATAGTATACCTCTTTTAGTATATTCTTTTGAAAATGTAAATCAAGTAATGAGTACTACTATTATTGGAAGTAATGGCAATTTAGGACAGACAATTCAAAATAGACAATTAAAAGAGGGAAAAAAATCAACTTTAGGGCTTAATAGAGTATTTTTATTTAGTGAAGAAACTGCAATGTTCGGGATAAAAAATTTTTTAGATATATGGGTAAAGAATCAAGCTACAAATGACAGGGCGTTATGCGCAGTATGTAAAGGAAAAGCTGAAGACATATTCAAATATAAAACTAAAGAGTACTCTAATGCTGCGGAATATATTGAGGGAATGATAAAAAATCTGCGTGAATACAACTTTTTTTCTATGCAGTATACTGCTATGGATTTAATAGTTAGAGTGGATGCAGAGGGAAGAAATGTATTATTACCTTATATAGAGTTAAAGGATAATAGCATAGAAACTACGGGTCTTGCCATATTCAGAGGAGATGTTATGGTGGGAAAAGCGGATATGAATGAAACAAGGATAATTAATATTTTAAAGGAAAGCAGAGTTAGGGGAATATTAACATTACAAAAGGATTCAAAACATTATATAAATTGTTATGCATATTCAAAAAGAAAAGTTAAATGTTATGAAGAAGATGGAAAATATAAATTTATAATATATTTAGATATACAAGGGAACATGATGTCCAATGAATTATACAGCGATTTATCTTCAAATCCTCAGCTATTAAAAAAATATGAATCAGATATGAGAAATTATGTAGAAAAAAAAGCTAATGAAGCTATAAAAAATATTAAATGCAAGTATAAAACGGATGTTTTAGATTTGGGTAAAATTGCAATATCAAAATATGGAAGAGGTACCGGTACGGATTGGGATAAAGTGATATGCGATTCTGAAATACAGGTTAATGTGAAATTCAAGGTAAATACTGAAGGCAGGGGAGATTATTAATATATATCAATTTGATTATGAAATACTTTTTAAATCGAGGGATATTAGAATTTATGTCACACGTAAATAATATTTTACGTGTGACTAAATAATTATTAGATGGTTATTTTAATTTAAATAGATGTTAATTTTATTTTGTACAGTTAACTCCTAAATTACTAAGTGCTGAATAATCAAAGTTTCCACAATCGTAGTTTACTCCATTGACATTTATACAATTAGAAGATGTGGTGCAGTTTTTAGAATCTTTGCAATTAGTAGGGTCTGTACAATTATTTGATGCCGTTGAAGGGCATGAAGATTGACAGAGCAGGGATATATTTTTTGCATCGGATGCATGAACACTTGTGGCAATTCCTGTATTTAATAATAATGGTGCTGCAAGTATTAAAGCTGAAAGCAATTTGTGTTTGAATTTTAACATTTTTAATTCCTCCTAATTTCTATTATCATAATAATTTTTAATTTGTTTTTCACCTTTAGATTTCATTTTCAGAAATTTAGGCTTATCTATGGTTGTTATATTAACAGTATTTTTAGGGTGTATCATTATTAAGTTAATGGATTTAAAGGGGTAAAAATGCTTTAAAACAAATTTGATCATTATATATAATAAGCTGTCAAGGAAATTTAATTATATATAAACTAATTATGGTAATATATTTTTTGGAATACATACAATACAATGGAAAATAGCTATAAAAATCACCTTATTTTATAAGTGTATGAAACATAGTAATATACAATGATAAACATGAATATATGTGGAACCCAATTATAAAAATACAAATAATCATATATATAAAATGAAATATAAATTTTTTCATTAAATTAAAAACATACACTTTTTTAAAAAATGTAAGAATACTATTGGTATAATTAACATATTTTATACTTAAAAACCATTTTGCAGAAATTAAGAGAAAATTTTTTAAGAAAAGAATAACTATGAAGGAATTTATTTCATAAGATTTAAATTTTATGCTGCCTTTTTAGTAGTATGCACTGAATTTATAAATCTGCCAAAAACCCAAAATCTATATCCTAAAAAGTTAACCCCTTGAGCTAATACCATAGAAATAATTTTTGCTAAGAGAGAATTGAAAGAATTATCCATTAATATACTTAATCCTATTAAGCTGATACTCAAAGAGGCAGAGTTAACTGCAATGAATTGAATAATTTCCTTTAGTGTTTTCTTTTTTACTTCTGTATCCTTAAAAGTCCAGAATTTATTTAGAATGTAGCTGTTTAAGGTACCGCCACCATAGGAAACTATCTGACTTATAATATAGTTGACACCAAACAGACTATTTAATATACAAAACAGTATAAAATCAATTATAGTGTTTAAACCGCCTACACAACTGAATTTTGTAATATGTCTAAATTTTTTACTATTCACAAAGGTATTATAGATATTTTTAATAATAGTCATATATATTTCACCTCTCCTAAATTTATATATTTAAATAATAACAGGAGAATGTAGCGAAATAATGGCATAATTATGTTAAAATAATGTGATTTTCAGATTGTAAAAGTTAGGTATAAAACTTAATTTATGCCTAACTTTAATCAATTTCTTTCAGTCTTTATTTCTAATATATTTAAGACTTATACTTGGATTACTGGTCCTTATAGATCTAATTTCAAAATGTTTTAAGGAAGACACAAAAGGAGTAAGTTTTGAGTAACCGTAGTTTCTGGTATCGAAGTCTGGATATCGTTTATTAAGGGTACTGCCCACTTCACCTAAAAATGCCCAGCCATCTTCATCGGATATTTCGGTGATAATAGTTTTTATGGCTTCTATTAATTTATCCATACTTGTCATTCCCACCTTTGGTTCTTCCTGTTTTTGGGACTCTTTGTTATTTGTATTTTCAGCAGGTTTTGAAGCCATTGAAGCCAATACTTCAAGGTATTTAAATTTTTCGCAGGCAGATATAAAAGGGGTAGGGGTTTTCTTCTCTCCCATGCCAATAACAAACATACCCGCTTCTCTTAAGCGTGCTGCCAGCTTAGTAAAATCACTATCGCTGGATACGATGCAGAACCCATCAACATTATTTGAATAGAGTATATCCATAGCATCAATTATAAGAGCGGCATCTGTTGAATTTTTTCCTGTAGTATAACCATATTGTTGTATTGGACTAATGGAATAATTGAGCAATACATTTTTCCATGAAGCTAACTGAGGCTTGGTCCAGTCACCGTAAATCCTTTTATAAGTTGGCGTCCCATGATTTGAAATTTCATCAAAAATGTACTTTATATATTTTTCAGATACATTATCAGCATCGATTAAAACAGCAATTTTTTTATCTTTATCCATGATCTATCTCCTTCACATCTGAATATTTTTGAAACTATTTTACCATAGACCTGTATAATGAAAGGCTCTTCAATAATTATATATCTATTATAATACACATTATAAGTATATCAGTTTTTTTATTTATAAATTTTTAAAAAATATAAATAATATTTCTTATTCAATTGAATATTTATTAGAAGATTATATAGGAAGATTGTAATTAATATTGATTTGGCGATTCTTGTGAATAATCCCATGATTATTTTGATTTAAAATAGTATTTCTTGTAGAATTATTTTCATATATGTAGTAATATAATACATACATATATGTCACTTTGAAACACCTTGTATTTAGTTTCATATTAGTTAAACTAATATAACTATTTAAGGGTGTTTCCGATTTTTTGTTTAAATATTTTGTACATTTTATAAGAATAAGGGTTAATATGTAAATTAAGATGTTTATAATAGTTGAATATAATGTAAATATATTATAAGATATTATTATAACCACAAATCAAGAAAAAATTGTTTAATAATAAAATTTATTTTAGGAGGTAATTTTTATGGCATCTTTAAAAGGTACAAGAACCGCTGAAAACTTAATGAAAGCTTTTGCAGGAGAATCTCAAGCAAGAAACAGATATACTTATTATGCGTCTATTGCTAAGAAGGAAGGATATGTCCAAATTTCCAATATATTTTTAGAAACTGCGGAAAATGAAAGGGAACATGCAAAGAGATTTTTCAAATTTTTAAATAATGATCTACAAGGGCAATCTGTAGAAATAAATGCCTCTTATCCAGTTTCTCTGGGGGATACTAAAACCGTTTTAAAATCTGCTGCTGCAGGGGAAAATGAAGAGTGGTCCCAGCTTTATCCTGCATTTGCTGATGTAGCCGATGAAGAAGGATTTTATGCCATAGCAGTGGTTTTTAGAAAAATAGCTGAAGTTGAAAAACACCATGAAGAAAGATATTTAGAATTACTTAAAAATGTAGAAAATGGTACTGTATTTAAGAAAGATGAAGTAGTTAAATGGAAGTGTTCTAACTGTGGATATATTCACGAAGGAAGTTCAGCACCAGAAGCTTGTCCTGCCTGTGCACATCCTCAAGCATATTTCGAGATATTTACAGAAAAATATTAATAGTTTATGTTTAAATAAAACCTGCACCATAGTTACAGTGCAGGTTTTTACTATATTTAGTATGATTAATATAGTCTTGCAAGTAAATGATATCATTAAAATAAATTTTATTCAATAATAAGTTTAAGAAATTTGTATTAAATCTAAAAATAAGGAATTTACATAAAATACAGTATATCAAAAATATTATTAATTCTATATTGGCATAAAAATCAGAAGGAATATAGAGTTTTGTGTAGAAATAAATTATTTATAGTGGAGGGATTAAATAAAACATAAAAGTAAGTAGGTGGTATAATGAAATATTTGAGGCAATTAATGATTATTTTAGCAATGTGCTTTTTAGGGCAGTTATTAGAGAGGATATGTCCTATACCTATTCCAGGTATTGTCATAGGGTTGATTTTACTTTTTTTAGCACTATGTACAGGTATAATTAAGATTGAAATGATAGAAGATATAAGTAATGTATTATTGTCACATATGTCTTTTTTATTTATTCCAGCAGGAGTAGGCCTGATGATATCATTTAATGTATTAAAAGGGAAATGGATAATTTTTATGTTTATAGTTGTTATTTCTACTATAATAGTTTGGATTGTGACTGCTTATGTAGTTATTCTCTTAAGAAAGGTGCATTTAAATGAATAATTTAATTAACACTGGGGTATTTGGAATATTAATATCATTGATTGCTTATGAAATAGGGATGTACATAAATAAAAAGACCAATATTTCTATTTTTAATCCATTATTAATTGCAATAGCTTTAATAATGTTTTTTTTAACAAGCTTTCATATAAAATATGAAAGTTTTAATATTGGAGGTGATATAATATCATTTTTTTTATATCCTGCTACAGTGGCACTGGCAGTGCCTTTGTATAAAGAATTTTCTTTATTTAAGAAAAATGTTATACCTATTTTTACAGGCATATTGTGCGGCTGTATTATGGGAATTGTGTGTATTATTGCGTTTTCAAAATTTTTCAAGTTATCTAACGTACTCATACAGTCTTTAATACCTAAATCTATAACTACTCCTATTGGAATGGCTTTGTCAAAACAGCTGGGAGGAGTGCCTTCTATTACAGTTATTGCTATTATAATGACGGGAATATTAGGTTCAGTTGTAGGACCCTTTTTATTTAAGATTTTAAAAATCAAAGATAAGGTTGCCTTTGGAGTTGCTATGGGTACTTCTTCTCATGCTATTGGTACAGCTAAAACTATGGAAATAGGAGAAATTGAAGGAGCCATGAGTGGACTAGCTATGGCTATTTCAGGAATTGTCACTGTTCTTATAGCACCTGTTTTATGGAAGATAGCTCTTATGATTTTGAAATGATGATTTTTATATTCAGATGGAGAAAGCACTCCAGACTGCAAACTCCATCTGAAGCTCTGAATCACTTGATAGTATGATTTTTACTTTTGAGATAGTTCATAACGTAAGTTCTCATTTCATTCATGGCATTAGAATCCCTTACCATTTCACCATGGGTGTAGGAAGTGTGTACTACACTAAATTTATTATTTACATGGTCAAATTTATCAGATTTTGTCTTTAAAAAGTTAACTAAGTCTAATACATTATCTTCTGTCATATCTGGAAGCAATTCTGCTTCAGATGGATCTATCCCAAATTCCGATGGATTTTCTTTAATCATAGATATAATTTTTGCTAATGAGGGAGTGTCTGTGGAAGGATCTCCTGTGAAATTTTTTGTATCTGCGGAAACCAGCAGTACATTTTTATTTATATTCCAGGTTTTGGTTATATCCTTATCCCAGAACATATTTATATACTGCATCTGCTCATCTTTTGATAAACCTGATTCTGGATCATATTCTAGAATAGCACTAAGATTTTTTGTCATATTAAATTGCTCAAGATCTTTGAAATTATAGTAGGCTCTATCAAGCAGCACTATATCTTTTACTCTATCTGGATATTTTTTAGCAAACATCATGGCCGTATCTGCGCCAAAAGAATGCCCTACCAGATGTACTTTTTTTATACCGTATGAATCTAAAACTTCTTTTATTAAGTCCAGTTGAGTATTCCATGAAACCAGGGGTATATGACCACTGTTGCCATGATCTAGATAATCTAAAGTTATTGTCATATAAGGGTTGCTTTTATCATACAAAAATTCCCCATGATTGTGATTACCTCCCAGACCATGTAAGAATATAATTGCTTCTTTTTTATTTGGAGAGTAATTATAGGCTTCAGTATATATTTTTACTTTTTTGTAGCTTATATATTTTTGCTTAATGCTGCTGGCGGATTTACAAGGCATTGTTGTGAAACTTAAAATTAATATACCAATAAAGGTTAGTTTAAGAAAATTTTTCATGATAGAATTCCTCCTAAAAATAAGTTATAATTACATATTATTCCATATAAATTTTTTATTTCCTTCTAATTTTTGTAAAAAATTTCATTATAAAAGCACATGGATAGTAAAAATTATCCATGTGCTATAAATCATTTTTTGAGATCTTTAATTTGTTTCTGAAGGTCTTTAATTTGATTCTTTTTTTCTTCAGAAGATTTAAGATTTTCTTGTTGGGATGCAATATTAAGTATGTTAGATGAAACTGCAGTTAAAAAATTTCCCAATACATTGTTCTCATCAGAAGATTTTCCTTCTGTAAGTGCAAGTGCAATTAGATTTGCTAAAATGGACAGATCTTTAGGAGTTATTGAATCAAAAAGTGACATTACAATTCACCTCAGATTTATTATATTAAAATAAATTAAGTATAGTTACCACATGTTTGATTTATGTATAAAATTTAAATAGTTCAAGAATACAATATGATTAATTTTATTCATATACCAGATCCTTATTTTTTACAGCGAATAAAATTATAATTGCAACTATAATACATAGTGTTCCTAACCATTGGAATACACTAAAATGAACATGCAGCCATATCACGGATAAAAAGGCTGCAGATAAAGGTTCAACAGAGGATAATATACTTGTTTCTGTTGGCTGTATATATTTTAAACTTTCGCTGTGAGGATTGCCTTTTGTAATGATAAAAAATGTACCTAATATTGCTAGTATGACAGATAGGTTTTCTTGCAGTGTTGGGATTTTTTGGTGGAAATAGTTAGATAAAAGGTAATTATTATGGGTGATAAATGAAGTATAGTGGCTGTCGCTGCATTTCAATATTTAATGGAATATAGAATTTTAAAAGCATGTGAATTGCTTTTAAAAAGTAAAGATGATTCTATTTCTAATATTGCTTTTCAGGTAGGTTTTAATGGGACAAGTTATTTTGGTAGGGTATTTAAAAAATATATGAAGTGTACTCCTTCTGAATATAGGAGCAGATACTTAAAATATTACAAATGATTATTGATATATACTTAGTAGATTAAAAGATTTAATAGGAAAAATGGTTTTAGAAAATTCATTAGTGTGATATTGACATATATAGTATAATTATACGTGAAGATTGTTAAATTGGGAAGGCATGTATATATATCAATATATGATAAATTATAAAATAAAATTTGTTCATAGCACTGAATTTTATTATGTTTTGTGCCTTGAATGAAGTGAAAGGAATGATCATAAAAATGAAAGTCAATGCTGCATTTATATTTGTTGCTCCAGAAGTTGATTATAAAATTCATAGAACAGTGATAGATACACCTGTTTTGCAGTTAACTGTAGTAGGAGTAAAGAACTATAGTGAAGCTGAAACAGCTGCAGTGGAACTGGTTTCTCAAGGTGTAAAGGCTATAGAACTTTGTGCAGGATTTGGAAATGAAGGTATAGCACTTGTGAGTAAGGCTGTAAGGGGAAAAGCATCTGTTGGCGCTGTAAAATTTGACCATCATCCTGGATTTGATTTTAAAAGTGGGGATGAACTCTTTAAGTAATTAAAGTGTTTCTAGCTTAAAAATGCACTACTTGGCAAAGGGTGCATTTTTAGTTTTTGGGATCTTTATTTTTGTTGTCATTAGAGTTAAGTGCACTGACCTTTAAAGTTTATCAGTGAGAAAATAATTTGTTAAATTATTATAGGAGTGATATTATGGCAAAAAATTCTATTAAATCAGTGAGAGTTGCAGCTGTTCAAACATCACCAGTTATTATGAACCTTGATGATACTGTTGAGAAAACTCTTACATTAATTAAGAAAGCAGGGGAAATGGAAGCTAGTATTGTAGTTTTTCCTGAGGCATTTATTTCTGCGTATCCAAGGGGACTTTCTTTTGGATTTGTTGTAGGAAGTAGAACTATGGAAGGACGTAAAGATTGGCAGCGTTACTATGAAAGTTCCGTAGCAGTTCCCGGAGATATTACAGATATTCTTGGAAAAGCAGCTCAGGAAGCAGATGTCTACTTATCTATTGGAGTTGTAGAAAAAGACAGCAGAGAAATAAACAGAACACTTTATTGTACAAACTTATTTTTTGGACCTGATGGAAAACTTTTGGGAAAACATAGAAAACTTAAACCAACTGGAACAGAACGTTGTGTGTGGGGTGAAGGGGATGGAAGTACTCTTACAGTAATTGATACACCTTATGGCAAAATGGGATCATTAATATGTTGGGAAAATTACATGCCTTTAGCCCGTGCGGCTTTGTATGCAAAGGGAGTGACAATCTATGTAGCACCTACGGCAGATTCAAGAGAAGAATGGCAGTGTACAATGAGACATATTGCTTTAGAAGGAAGATGCTTTGTAATTGGATGCAACCAATATGTGGAGAAAAGTATGTATCCAACAGATCTTAATTATTATTATGAATTGCAATCACAACCTGAAATTATGTGTCCTGGGGGAAGCTGTATAGTTGATCCTTTTGGACAATACGTAATTGAACCTGTTTATAATAAGGAGGACATACTTGTTGCAGATTTGGACTTAGATAAAATTGTTCAGAGCAGAATAGATTTTGATGTATTTGGTCATTATTCCAGGCCTGATGTATTTGAACTTATTGTACATGAATAACAGAAAGACAGGCAATATATAAGATGTAAAAAAGTACTTAGATTTATGTAAAATCAAATCTAAGTACCTTACCTTTAAATTAGACTCTTATTAAATATATTTAATAAACCAAGGGCAGATATTCTATTTTTAATATCTACTGAATTTATGGTATATAATCCTGTTTTTTTCATTCTCTCAAAATATTCCGAACCGGCAAAAGTATACCTGTTTTTTCGTCCTTCCTTAGTACGTATTTTATAATTTGCATAGCCTATTATATCCCCTATGACTGTGTCTTTTGGAAGGATTAAAGTAGGCATTTCAAGTGCACATCTTACAGCATTATGTCCTGCAAGAGAACCTGTACAAATAGCTTCAGTATGACCTACAAATAATCCACTTTTTTCTCCTGCACAAAATAGATTTTCTACGTTGTTTACTTTTAAGTCATCAGAAACTGGTGCCACAGATAAATATCGTATAGAATTTCCTTTACCTCCAGAATAAGGATCTATAAATTTGGCATTTTCTAAACCAGGTATTTTTCTTAATTTATCTAAGGGGTAATAAGAGGTCATAAGTTTTACGTGTGCTAGGTGAACAAAACTGCAACATAGTATTGGAAAAATCTATATCAGGTAATTCAATTTCTTCAAAATCATCTTTATCGGAACCTATAAATTTTATAAATACTTTTCCGTTGTTGTTTTTGTCTCCGTACCAGTATATAACATCTATCAATGTATTAATAATCTGTTTTTGTTTGACACGTGGGAGCTCATCTATTACTGCACAATCGCATAATATATTTTCTATTAAATCTAAGTTGATTTTTTCCACTTTATCCTTTTTGCTTTCATCATCAAGAACAGTTAGCCTCTTTTCGATTTCTATGCATTCATTTTTTATAGATTTAATTTTATCAATCATTACATCTTCTATATCCTTACTTTTTGAAAGCATATTTAGTAGATTATCAATTTGATTTTTCTTTTCGGTTAAAGCTTTATCTAGTAACATTTTTTCGCTTTTGCTATCATCTTTTAATTTAGAATTATAATTTTCTTTCAACCTATCCATAAATTCTTTTTGTTCATTGCCCAGCTTTTTTAAGCTTAATAATACCAAACTTTCAAGTTCTGCAGCTTTAGCATTTTTATTATCGCAAAATTTTTTGTGTGATTTTCGTTTTAGTGAGCACACATAATAGAAGAGTTTTTCTCCAGTAAGTTTAGAAACTCTTCCATGTTGTACTAGCATATATTCTTTACACCGGCCACATTTTAATTTTCCAGTCAATAAAGCATTATGGGTTTTACCTAATCTAGGAAAAGTATCTTTATTTCTATCAAATTGACTCTGAACCTTTAACCATAGGTCAGGTTCCAGTGCTCCCGTTATATTGCTTACAGAAGCGAATCGTTCGCTTTCGGGATTGAGGGATTTAGTACGCTTACCATTTCTTATTACTTGTCTAGTTTTATTGTATGTGAGTAAGGAATGAATATTATCTGCTTCACCATAAATGTTCCATCCATTCGATTCCAAATATTCAATTACTGCTGCATTAGCTTTTACATATATAGGATTCTGGAGGATGATTTTTAAAGTGGATTTTTCAAATAAAATATTATTTTTTGATTTTATTTGATTTTCAGTCATATATACTTCTAACTTATGGAGGCTACCAACTTCTAAATATTTTTCATATAAAAATTTAACGAAGTCCATTTCCTCCTTATTTATTTCAAGAATAGAAAATTCTCTTTCTAAACCAGATTTATCTCTGTATTTTTTTCTTTTAGAGGTAAATCCTAAAGGTATTTTTCCTCCGGTCCATCTACCATTCTTAGCTAATTCAAGCATATTATCTTTTACACGTTCTGCGATCGTCTCTCTTTCTAGCTGTGCAAAGACACTGGCAATATATATCATGGCCTTTCCCATTGGGGTACTTGTATCAAACTGTTCTTTTATGCTTATGAAACTTACATTGTAATTTTGCAATAATTCTAAAGTAGAGGAAAAATCAGATACATTTCTGCTGATACGATCCAACCTATAACATACTAAATAATTTATCTTTTTAAGTTTTATATCTTGAATTAACTTTTTAAATTGAGGCCTGTTTATTGTGCTACCACTAAAGCCTTCATCTTCATAAATTAAAAAATCGACATCTCCCTCTAAATGATTCATAATATACTGCTTACACATTTCTATTTGGTTTTCTACAGAATCCCCCTTGCCGGTAAACTTTGATTTTCTGCTGTATATAGCTACTTTTAGCATTACTTTTAACCCCCTTTGTAGC
Organism: Clostridium kluyveri DSM 555; assembly: GCF_000016505.1. Lineage (NCBI taxonomy): Bacteria > Bacillati > Bacillota > Clostridia > Eubacteriales > Clostridiaceae > Clostridium > Clostridium kluyveri. The sequence goes on along the minus strand of NC_009706.1, from coordinate 2,064,720 downwards.
ATTTATTTTATTATATCATTTTTTATAAACTTAAAATTATCTAGTGTGAAGTAACAATATTAGTAAATCTAACATAACATAAGATGGATATGTTTTTAATACAGGAGTTGTTTGAATGTATTCAGTTATTATTTCAATTCCAAAAAATAAAGAAGAACTGAAAAAAAGATATGCAGAACTTCTTGCAGATGCGGTAACAGAGGAATTAACACATGAGGAGCTTGGATACTTGATATCTGAATTTGATAGGAGAAAGGGAATTAAAAATAATAAGTAAATTACTTGAAAGATTATAAAATGAGTAACCATAGATACATAAACATCTTATAATTTGATTTTAAAATTAAGGCTAAACAAGTTTAAATTTAATATAATTGTGGTATAATATATTTAAAAGAAGCCGTTACGGTTTTTAAAGTTAACTATTTTTAGCGTTTAAAAATGCACTTAGTCGAAGGGTGCATTTTTAGTTTTTTGAGTTTTTATCTTTGTTATCGTCAACGGTAATTGAAATTTCATTATCGCCAACTTTAGAGCTGTTCTTATATTTAAGAATAGCTTTTTCTTTTAAGTATGCAAGCATAGCAAAAATACCTACTATGCCGATTATAGTAACGCATACCATAGCTGCAATAACAATATATCCACCCACACTGCCACCTCCTCTGCTGTCAAATTAACCGCAACGACCTCTTTTGTAAGAGATAAAACACTGGGAGATGGCCAACTAAAAAACATTTTTATTCTCTTGATCTATATTATATCATATATAGAAATTATTTCTCTTTTAAATTAAGAAGTGATATAATGTAATAAAATATGGAGAGGTTTTTGCTATGCAAACTATAAATGTTAGTTTAACGTTAGAACAAATCCAAACAATTATAGAAGCTTTAGAATTTACTGATTCTGAATTTAGCTCCTGTAATGAATACGAATTTTCGGATGAAGCTAAAATATGTAGACATCTCAAAAGTATTATTGAAAAAAATAATTAAAAAAGAGTATCTACTAGAATTTTTACTAAACCTAATCTTTATAATCAGATAAAAACTCAAGCATTTTAGTTCCGAATTCAGATAGTATATATTCTGTTTTTATATCTGTGCCAGTTTTAAGATCACCCCAGTTAAAAGGGTTGGTATAATTTTTATATATAAGAAGTCCCATAGCTACAAGTTTATTTTTAGCAACTATAGTGGTACTCTCAGAGTATGTGTTCATAGGTTGAGAATTATCACTATAACTTTGCAAAACTATGTATTCAAGATAGCTCATGTTGCTAAGTGTTTTTAAGAAAAATTCATTTGTATATATGTCGTTAGATAAATTCTTATAAGCATTTGCCCACAATTGTATTTTATCTCCAATTAGTTCATTACTTACTTTATCTATGATATAATGTAACTGTAATTTAAGATTATTGTCAGAATGTATTTTGTCTAGTAACTTGTCAATATTCTCTTTTGATAAATCTCCGTTTAATATTTTACCAATGAATTGCTCAGAGTTTTTCTTTCTAAAGGTTGAGTATCCTTTTAGAAAGATTTCAATGCCTTTAAATATTGCAGTTATCATATTTTGATCTATATCATTCATTAAAATACCTCCAAAGGTGGTGAGATTTTGTATATTTATTTTATTAGTGCTGTTATTTTAGGATTAATTATATGCCTTTTTTCGGCACTTAAACGTATAGTTATACTAGAGTATCAAATTAATCATTTACTAGTGACAATATTTCCAGAGGAAACTGCAAGAAAATTGATAGATGTAAAATTTACGGATACAAATGAGCCTTTAAAAAAATAGGCTCTTTTATTTATTAAATTTATATTGAACTAACTATTTTAAGAAGCTATTGGGTTATCATCTGTATTTATCATCTTTAAACTTTGTCTATATTCACAGGCTTCCGCAATCTTGGTAAATTCAACTACCTCATTGAAATTTTTCTTTACTTCTTCTTCAATTTCTTTTAGAGAAACTTTAAAAAATTCTTTTCTAGCATTTATTCTATTAACACGTCTATCGTCAAATTTTTTATGTAGAGCATTTTCTAAAGAGGGAGCATCCTCACTAAAAATCATAGCATGTACATCAAATTTAAAAGGAACTGAGGCATCTCCTAATTCTCTAACTCTTTCATCAGGGTTTAATCGTCTAGTCATTCCGATTTTATATATATTTTCTCCAAAAGATCCTATATTAGAGATTATGTATACATAGCCGGCGCGGGTATTTTTCTCTCTATTAGCTATATCTTCTTTATCTTTTCCTAATTGATTCAATGACATTGTAAGTGCGTTTAATTTATCTAATAATTTAGATTTTTCATCTTGGTTAGCTGTAGATAATTGCTCATTGATATCTTTAATTGCATTTTGAAAATGATTTTCCTCTTTTTCAATCTTTTTCTTGGCATTTTCAATTTCTTTGAGAGCTTTAGCCTCTTCACGCATCTGTTCACGTATTGCCAATTGTTCGTCTTTTTCTTCCTGCTTTTTAACTTCATATTCATAAGCAAGTTCTAATTCCTGAATTTTTAAGTTTAAATATTCTGGTTCTATTGATATTTTCATTCTTTCCCCTAATTTATTTAAAGTTTCAAACGACTTATTGATTCTTTTTCTCATGCTTTCAATATTACTGAATTTCACTTTTGATATAGCAGCTTCACATTCATTGTTAAACGAACGTAGTATAAGTTTTATGTTATCGTTAGTCATAGCTTTACCTTTTGCAACACTATCTTCTACTATCCAGCCATCAAAAAATGATACTGCCGTTTTGTTTTTTACCATTTGTTTTTGTGAGGTTCTTATTTCATCAAGTTTAACTTTATAGGCTGTAGAACTGGTTAAGTTATATTGAGGAGTATATAATCCAACTGATTGAAATAAAAGTTCATCATCTAGTATAATTAATTCTTTTCGTTTTTCTTCTAATTCATGTGCAATTTCTTTCTTCTTAACAGATAATTCCTTTTGCTTTTCTTGTAGCTCGTGATCAAGTTCTTCTTTTTTAGAAACTAATTCTTTGGCAAGTCTGATAGATTCGTTATTTTTATTAATTAATGACTGTTGTTCAGCTATTGTTGAATTTAAGTCATGGACATTTAGCAATAACTCTTCATTTTGTTTTAATAATGATTCATTATCAGAAGAGAGTTTGCTATTTTCATTTTTGTTTTTATTGAATAGTTCCGTAATATTATTTAACTCTTCATTTATGTTTTTTAGTTTTTCTCTTGAATTGTTAATTTCAACATTAATTTTTCCCAACTCTTCTTTTTTAGCGCCTAATGATTCACTCTTTAATTTTTCAATTTTTAAAAATAAAGTTTTTTGGTCTTCTTTAATTAATTTATCTTGTTTTATACTTAAAATCAGCAAAATAATTCCTATTATTCCGGGAATTATAAAAAACCAAAAAGCAAACATTAATGCAATAATCCAAGTTTGTAAATACCATTTCTTCTTCATGAACAATTACCTCCATTTATAACGAATTTTATTTAGAAGTATGGCGATAATATGATTTTAATTTTTCCTTTTTTATTTTAATTTCTTTTCTGTCTAATGTCTCTTTAAGTTCATGACTTCTTTTAGTTTTTAATTCAATTGCGTAATCTAAAGCTTTTAGAGATTCTTTCTTAATCTTAATTTCATTATCCAACTCTGATAGTTCAGTTTTTAAATCAAGATATTTAATTTCTTCTTTATGATATTTTAGTTTTAGTTTTTCAAACTCAGATTTTAAATTGAATATTTCTTTTTCTAAAGCCAAAACTTTTTCATTTTTGAATGATCCCATAAACATCTCCCCCCTTGTTTATTAAACTTATATCCAATTAGCTTTATAGCTATAAAGGTTTCAGTATTTTTTCTTCTTTTTCTTCAATTCATTCAACAAACGCCTTGATCCAAGGTAGCTGATTGTTCGTCTTTATTCTTATCCAGGCTATCTTTTAATTTTAATAGCTCAATATATTTTTCAAGTTCTTCTTTACTTTCAGGACTTAGGTCTTCAATTTTTTCCATGAAAGATTTTTTATTTTCAACTTTAGAATCATTTCTTTTGTTCGAAACACCTAATATATAATCGCATGAAACATCAAATATTTTAGATAATTTAATTAATATTTCATCCGTAAGAGGAACTTTACCATTTTCATATTTTGATATAGCAGCCCTTTTAACATTTAATAATTTACCTAAATGATCTTGAGTCCAGTTCATTTCCTCTCTCAATTCTTTTATCTTATTACCAAAAGGATTATTATTAAAATTATCAGTTGTAATATATTCATCTTCATTATCAGTGTCAATATAACCTGCAGCTCTCATTAAATCTTCATAGGTCACATTATTATGAGCTTTTGAAGCTAATCTTTTTAGAATTTCAGGAGAGGGCGGATTAGATATTTTCATATTAATACATTTTGAAATATATCCACGACTTACGCCACTGTCCTTAGAATATTCCTCTTTTGTTCTTTTACCAAGTGCCGTTTCTAATATATTTTTAAAATGTACTTTATCAAACAATTAAATCACTCCTTAGATTAATTTTATATCAATCGTGAAAAAAAGCAACATTTTATAGTGTAACTTTTTTTCACGTAAAAAGTATTGACACCTTAACAGGAAGATGGTATTATTCAAGTATGGAAACGTGAAAATATGAACGAAAGGAGATGATATAATGCAGCCTAATATTTCTGCTCTAAGAAATTTAGTAAACCAGTGTTTTAAGGGAAATAAAACATCATTTGCCTTAGCTTTAGGTATTGACAGAGGTCAGGTATCAAAGATATTGAAAGATGGCACTGGTGCCGGAGCGCAGTTTTTTGGGAAACTTATGGTATATTGTGAAAACAATGAATTAAATTTTAAAGACTTTATTTTTTTACCCAATTGCGTTCCTACAAGAACGAAAAATGAGGAGGTAGCGAGCTAAAGAGATATAGTTCCATCTACCTAACACCCTTAAGAAAAGCTATGTCGGTCATGTTCTTGCCAGCAACAGCTTCCACCATAGTTAAATCTTTTGATATGGTATCAATTTTACCTTCAACTGATGCGACCCTATGGTTGAGTTGATCAAGTAAAGCTTTATGTTCTTGTGAACTATGCTCTAAAGCTTTGAGTATTTGAGTATTTTCTTGAACTTGAGATTGAATTGAATCAACCTTATTTGAAAGATTGTCTAATACATTTAATATTTTTTCTTCATTGTTCATAGTAAAGACTCCTTTCGGTTTATTTTAGAGATTGTATGAATTTAGATAGTAATTCTAATTGCTCTGGGGTAAGGTCTTTAGCTCCGTCTACTAACTCTTTAAGATCTGGAGTCAACTTAAGTTCAGTTTCACCTATAAGCTCTGAAAGAGTTATATTTAAAGATGACGAAAATTTAAGCAGAGTTTCAAGAGAAGGATTCTTATTTCTACCGTTGACTATATCGCTTATGGTTGATTGAGCTACTCCAGAAAGTTTACTCAATTTATATGTACTAATATTAAATTTATCTATAAGTTCAGAAAGTCTAGTTCCAAAATTCATAACAAAGGCTCCTTTAAGTTACTTCGGTATACTTAATTATAATTTTATATGTTTGTTATAGTAAGGTCAAGATAATTAAAGTAAATGAGAGCTAAACAGTTTAAATACTTAATTATACCGTTATAATTAGTTTGAAATACTTAGCTATACCGATATAATTAATAGTATAGGAGGTAATTAAATGTTAAGTGATAATTTAAAAAAAATAAGAGAAATAAAAGGTATCACTAAATATCGTCTTTCTAAAAAAAGTGGTATATCTCAATCCTATATATGTGAAATAGAATCTGGTAAATATACTAATCCATCAATAGATATAGTTTTAAAACTTGCTGAAGCCCTAGAAATATCAATAAGCGAACTTTTGGGGTTAAGCGAAGTAAAGGAGGTCGTGTGATGAACAATTTAGAGCAACAAGTTAAAGAACTACAGCAAAGGGTAGCTGCACTTGAAGAGCAAGTTCAAGGACAGCCAACCAAGGATTAGATTTTAAATCCAATCCTTAAAGCTAAAGGTAGAATTCAATCTTCTTTAACTTCAATATTTCCATTTTCTTTTTCAAAGTTTTTAATACATTGTTCAACTAAATATTCTATCTGCATGGAAATGGAACGTTTATTTTTATCAGAAATATATTTTATTTTTTTAAAATTTTCTTCTTGTAACCTTAAAGTGAATTGTCTTTTATCTGTAGCCATTTTAACACCTCGTAATGATAGCAGTATGACATCATAATAACATTTTTTTAGAAATATTATAAGAATTATATTGACAACAAAGTGAATTCACTTTAAAATATAAAATATAGGAGGTGAAATCATAGTGAATTCATCAAAGAGAAATCAAACTACATTAAGAATACCTAAAGAACTTGATGAAAAACTAACAAACAAAGCTAAAGAATTAGGAGTATCTAAAAATGCGTATATATTAATGTTAATAACGAACTTTTATGATAAACCTTTATTTAATAAAGAAACAGAGCTAATCCAAAAGGAGGTCGTGTGATGAACAATTTAGAGCAACAAGTTAAAGAACTACAGCAAAGGGTAGCTGCACTTGAAGAGCAAGTTCAAGGACAGCCAACCACAGAAGAAATTGTTAAGATAATCGCTGAAAAATTGAAATCTAGCTTTCTTCTTTAGATTTTAATTCTTCATATCTTCTAAGTAAGTCTACGCAAACTTTTGCAGATGTTTCACAGATAACTGTAGAAAGACCTTTATATGGGTCATTGTCAGGGTTTGGGTTTTTAGCTTTAATTTCTTGTAGGTAATCAGTAATTAATTTTTCAAAATCTACGGACATAATTATTCACCTCCCTTCCTTGATAGCTTTGATTATTGATTGTATAGCTTCAAGTTGGGAAGGAGTTAAATCTTTAGCACTGTTTAAAAGTTCTTTGAGTTCGGAAGTGAGAACTATATGTTCTGAATTATCATCATTGAAAAATTCAGAAAGAGTTATAGAGAAAAAATCACATATTCTCATAATGGTATCAAATTGAGCAGTATTAACATTATTTTCTATTCTGCTTAGTTGACCTTGAGATATACCAAGTTTAGCTGATAATTTAACAGCAGTTACGTTATTTAGTTTTCTTAATTCTCTAATACGAGCACCTAAATCAAACATATTATCACCTGTACATTAATATTCGTAAGAAGCATATTTATATAATCTAATGATATAAGAGATTAAGAGATATTGCAAGGGAAATGGACATAAATCAATTTTATATGCGTATAAAAGATATTTTTATATTGACAATATGCCTAAAACGCATATAATTAAATTATAAGTAGCAGGAGGTGACAGCAATGAAAGTAGGAAAAAATATTCGTAACATTCGAATTCAAAAAAATATAACTCAAGAAGAACTAGCAGAAATAACAGGTATTGAGCAATCAATTATAAGCCGGTATGAAAACGGAATTATAATACCACCTATACCGAAGTTAGAAGCAATATCCAAAGCCCTAGAAGTACCGATAAGTAAGCTACTAGAGCTAGAGGAAACCGAAATAAAAAAAGGAAGTAGTATAGCCAACTCATTTAGTTAACTTAAATATATCAAAATTTGATGTAGATACAAATATGTAAAAATCTACATTTCAAAAAATATCTATCTAAAACTCTACAGCGAAGGGAGGTGACATAAAGAATGATAGGAACTGCGATAAAAGAAGCCAGGGAAGAAAAAGGAATGACACAGCAGGAATTAGGTCAGATGAGTTTTTTATCAGACAAGACAATTTCAGCAATAGAAACAGGCAGAAGAAATCTTACAAAGGATAATTTAAGAATTATATGTAAGGAGTTGGACAATCCCTTCATATATTTTCAAGCTGCTAGTGAAGTGACAGGAGATGTATTTAATATTAATTGGCTGGATGGAGAAGCTGCTGATTTGCATAGGGCAGCAGTAAGGGAAAAAGTGGTAGAAGAATTTGACGAAGCAATACAGGCTATATCTTTGGTCAAAACTTCTAAAAATCCAAAGACTTGCACTATGGAAGATGTTCAAAACATAGTTGAAAGTATTCAAGAAACCATAGATGTATATAACGCAAGTGCAATCTATATAGCAGTCATGTGTAAAGAATTTAATTTAAACATTCAGGAAATGTTTAAAGTTCAGAAAGAAAAGCTCATTAGTAGAAAATACATCAAAAGATAGGAGGTACTTATATGTATTCAGCAGTTGTATCACTACCGAAGGACAGGACAGAACTTGTTAAAAAGTTTTCTATACTACTTGCGGATGCTGTATCCGAGGAACTCACGCATGAGGAGCTTGGGTATTTAATCTCTGAATTTGATAGGAGGCAGGGAAGCAAAGGAAGGCAGGCGACAAAATGACCAACTCAAGAAAAATTAAAATGGGTGTATTTGCAGGGGAGCAGGTAACACGCAGGGAATTGGCTCAAACTATTATTCAAGAACTGAATTACCCGCATGAAAATATTGATTACTATACTAACAATTTAGGAAATTTACCCTTAGATGAATATTCCAAGGAATTGGAGAGTATGGAACGACCATGCAGGAGGAGAAGGAGGGGAGTATAAATGGATTTAAGTAAATTATCTGTTGATGATTTAAAAAACGCTATTTGGACCTATAACAATGGTATGGTTCCAATTGGAGGACTAGATGTAGAAAGGTATCGTATGGAACTTATCCTTAGAGGTGAAAATGGCAAAGGATATAGAGAGGAGTAGGAATAAGTGAAGTATATAGATAAAAAGGGCAAGGAAGTATTTGTTAGCCAGGGCTTAGGAATGAAAGAATATGGTTCATTTAGAAAGAGTAAAGCAGGAGGACTTCACCGTGTAAAATCCCCAATGATGCCAATGGCTTCATCCAGAGAAGAAGCTCAAAAGAACTTGGATTTATGGGCTAGGAAAAATGGATTGAAGGCAGTTGAGGAGGTAAAGAAGATGTTTGATGCTACTGTGGTAAAAGGATACAACAGACTAAATGATGCAGACAAGGAGCTTTTCAAAAGATTTTGCAAAAAGTTTTATGATGTATGGGAATTCCCAGAGCAACATGCACCAGTGAAAATACAAAGAGTGGAGAATTATTTAAAAGTAACCCTAAAGGATGGGGTATGGTTGCACATTACTAAGGATTGTGAGTGGTATTAGATAGGGAAAAAGAGAGGAGGAAGAACAGTGAAGGAAAATTGGTATGCGCTTCTAATAGCTTCACAACGTCCAGTTGGTGTAGAACAGGCTTTTAGAATAATGAATGGGGATTCAATAGGAAGGAAGAAGAAATATTCCAAATTCACACAAGATGATATTGAATGTATGGAAAGTCTGAAAAGTGAAGGATACACATATAGGCAAATTGGAAAAGTATATGGCATATCAAGGGATGCTGTGCGTTCAAGGATTAATAGAAGAAAGCAGGTGCAGTCATGACCATAGAAGCTGCTAGAGATAAGTTACATGAATGTATGGATTTATATGACTTATCAGATATTAGAACTTTAGAGGCTAGTCAAGAAATGGACGAGTTTGTTAACGAAGAAATGAGAAAAATGATGGAGGGGAAGAAGGGGAAGTATGACACAGCTAGGAGTTCAAGTATTAGGAGTTTATAGCCTTATGGCAGTTATTGCACTAGCTATATATCACACAATCAGATTTAAAAGAGAAGATGACACAGAGAATCAATTAACCATAGTTGTTCTAATACCTGTAATTATATTCTTGGCAAATGTTATTTAAAGGAGGCCAATAGATGAGGGATAAGGAGTTTGTGAAGCTGCAGAAGGAAAACAAAAAGCTTAGGGAACTTTTAAGGGAAGGTATTCAACTTGCGGAAATTTGCGTGGAAAAGGTCAAGTGTCAGGAGGATGTGTACAAGCCGTTGGAGATTAAGAAGAGTTAGGAGGTGTAACAGATGCAAAGAGAACTTAAGTTTCGTGCATGGGATAAGCAAAATAAGTCTATGGAAGAAGTAGAGCTTTTAGGAGACGAAGTACTAAGGATTAAACATGCTGAATGGGAGAATAGAGAAGATTTTGAGGTTATGCAGTATACAGGTTTGAAAGATAAGAAGGGCGTAGAGATTTATGAGGGCGATATTATAGAAATAGTAAATAACTTGAATGAAGTAACTAAAAAGACTAACACCCATAATGCTATAGTTAAATACAAAGAAGGGTCGCTTGTGGCTACATGGCAAGATGAATTTGTTGGTGAAATTTTTAACTACTTTAATAGTTATAATACACCCATAGTTACCTTTGAAGTTATAGGCAATATCTACGAAAATCCAAGGCTCTTAAAGGAAGGTGAATAACATGGATGCACTTACAGTAAAGAAGCTTAGAGAGTGCCAGCTGGATAACAACGGAGAACTTTATGATCCGGTATCTGGAGAGACTTTTAAGGATATTGATGAACTGACAGTTGAGGAAGTAAAAATATTTATGGAGGGATAGGAGATGTGGATTAGAAGTCAAGATAGAAAGCTTTTGGCAGATATAAAAGCAATTGGGGCTTATAGTATTGAAATAAGAGCAAGTATAGGCGGAAATAGAGCCGATACTGGACCTCTAGGAGAGTACGAAAGCGAAGAAAGAGCTGTTGAGGTATTGGATGAGATACAAGAGAGCTTATGGGATTGTTTAAATGTTGATGAGAATGTTATTGCTAAAGTATACGAAATGCCAGAAAAGTAAAAAACGCCCTCGCCAAAGGGCACAAAATTAAAACTTCATTATCCCCATTCTACACCGGAATGGGGGAAAAATCAAATATTAGAGGAGAGCATGATAAGCGATTTCTTTATATACTATGTAGCAGTGTAATTTATGTGAGTAGGATTTATTGCTTCTATAGAAAAAGTAAATAGTTGTGGAGGGGTAGAAATTGGAGAAATTGTATCCTGAAGAATTAGAAATTTATGATAAAGATGCCACCGACAAATATATGCTTATAGGATTTTTAAAGAGTATCAGGAACGACAATAGTATTCATATTAAATCCTATGCAAAAGATGTCGGCAAGAATGATGATGACTATAAAAGAGGATATTACAAAGGTTTTAGAGATGTAGCAGAAATTCAAAACAGACTTATAGATAATTTTTTAAAGGAAATGGAGGTATAAGTATGTTACCAGATTGTTGTTATGATTACAGATATGAGGCTCCACAGGCACAAATAATAACAGTATGCGACATATGCGGAGAGGATATTTGTTCAGGGGATTCTTATTATAGGATCGGAAATAGAGAAATATGTAGTGATTGTATAGATGAATTTAAAGAAATAGCAGAGGAGGAATAAACGTGGGTAATCTAATAAATGGTAAGCCTGTGGAAGTGAAAAATATTCTGGCGAATGTAAATGTGCAAAAGAGATTTCAGGAGATTCTAGGTAAAAAGGCTGCAGGGTTTATGGCGAGTCTCATAAACGTATCTAATGGCAAATTAAAGGGGATAGAGCCTTACAGCGTTGTATCTTCCGCAATGATAGCAGCAACTTTGGATTTACCTATAGATCCTAATCTAGGCTTTGCATGGATAGTTCCTTATAAAAAGAAAGCACAATTTCAGATGGGATATAAAGGTTTTGTGCAATTGGGTTTAAGAACAGGGCAATATAAGAATATAAATGCTATCAGTATTTATAAGGGACAACTAAAAAGCTGGAATCCTCTTACAGAAAAGATTGAACTTAATTTTGAAAATAAGGAAAGTAATGAGGTCATAGGATATGCTGCATATTTCAGCTTGGTTAGTGGTTTTGAGAAATATGTTTATTGGAGTAAAGAAGAAGTAATAACCCATGCAAAGAGATTTTCTAAAGCATTTAATGATGGTCCTTGGCAGACAAATTTTAATAGAATGGCTGAAAAAACAGTTCTTAAAAATACTCTAAGTAAATGGGGTATTTTAAGTATAGACATGCAATTGGCACTACAAGCAGACCAGGCGGTAATTAAGAAAGGTGTACTTGATGGTGAGCCTGTGGAGGTAAACCTAGATTACATTGATAATCCTGATAGTATAGATACAGAATTTGAGGAAGTGGATTCTGAAAAAGTTACGACTAAACTTGATGATAAGTTTAAAAAAGCTAATAAAGATTCTGCACAAGATAGGAAAAAAGATGATACCCCTTCAGAAGATATGCAAGAAGATTTATTTAAAGGTACACCTTTTGAAGGAGCTGATGAGTAATGGAAGCTACACTTATAAAACTTACAGATGAAAATTACTTTTCTCAGGAAGCCAACCAACAATATATGTCAGTATCACAATTTAAAGCTTTCGGCGGCTGTGAAGCAGCTGCCCTGGCTTCCCTGAATGGAGAATGGAAAGAGGAAGAGAGTACAGCATTATTAGTAGGAAGTTACTTCCACAGTCATTTCGAAGGAACGCTGGATAGATTCAAACAGGAACATCCACAAATATTTACAACAAAAGGGGAACTTAAAGCAAATTATAGACAGGCTAATGAAATGATAAATTGCCTAGAAACAGATGAATATTTTAATCAGGCTTATGTTGGAGAAAGAGAAAAGATATTTACTGGAGAATTGTTCGGAGTCCCATGGAAAATCAAAGTGGATTTATTAAATCTTGAAGATGGGTATTTTATAGACTTGAAGAGCACTAGAGATTTCAAGGAACAAAAAGTGGAACATGATGAGGAATATGAATGGGTTACATTTGTGGAAAGATGGGGTTATTTAATCCAAATTGCTGTGTACAAAGAAATTTTAAGACAAAATATAGGAATTAATGACTTAGAGGGTTTTATAATTGCTGTAACCAAACAAAAACCACCCGACAAGGTAATACTGGGTTTCAGGCCAGAAGATTATGAAATAGGCATGAATCAGGTTGAACGGAATATAGAGCGTGTTTTACAAGTTAAGAATGGGCTTGTGAAGCCTACAAGATGTGGTAAATGTGCTTATTGCAGAAGTACAAAGAAACTAGATAGGACTTTCCATTATTCAGAGTTTTAGAAATTAGAAACAAATTTATTTTAGTAGAAAAGGTGAGATTATGGCAGAAGTTAAGTGGATTAAAATAAGTACAGCAATGTTTGATGACGAAAAAATTAAAATAATAGATGCAATGCCTGAACATGATACTATATTTTACATTTGGATGCGTCTTTTGGTACAGGCAGGCAAGACAAATGCAGGAGGGTATATATTCCTTGCAGAGGATATACCCTACACTGATGAGATGTTATCGGCAATCTTTAATAGACCTCTTAATACTGTAAGACTTGCCTTGGATACTTTGAAAAAATTCGGAATGATTCAAAGGTCCGAAAACAACGATTTAAAAATAACTAATTGGGACAAACATCAAAATGTGGAAAGTATGGATAAAATCAGAGAAGGAAATAGACTTAGAAAACGAAGGCAAAGGGAAAAAGAAAAACAGCAGGAGTTACTGGAAGAGCCAAAAAACAGTGAAGAAAACGTGACAGAAGGAGAGGAAATTGTGATGTCACAAGATAGTCACGAAATGTCACGTGACAGTCACGCTATAAGAGAGAGAGAGAGAGAAGAAGATCTAGATCTAGATAATAAGAGAGAGAGAAGAGAGAAAAAAGATCTCTCTCTCGATAATAACGCTTTAGAACTTTGTAAATATTGGGAAGTTCTGAAACCAGGTGAAAATATAACTGCACACTTGGCAGCTTTAAAGATATTTATAAACACTTATGGCTATGACTGGTGCAAAGAAGCAATGCAGATTATGGTCAAGAACAAAAATAAATTTATTTTAAGCTACATGGAGAAAATTTTAAAAAATTGGCTTGTGGAAGGAAAAAGTGAGGAATGTGGAACTTCCAAGAAAGAAAAGAATGCTCCTAAACCGCCATCTTACAAGGTTGTAAATCAAGGGTGTTGCCCTGTTTGTGGAGGTAAAGGAGTGGTGAGACAAAACAATGAATGGGTGGAATGTCCTAAGTGCAGGGGAGGTTAGAAATTGAATAACGTGACAGCTTTGCCAAGTAGTATTGAGGCCGAAAGGGGAGTTATAGGCACTATACTAAACAATAATCAGGCCATGGACATAGCTCTGGAATTAATTACGCCTGAAGATTTTTACAGAGAAAATCACAAGGTGATATTTAAAGCTCTAGTGAATTTGCATGAAAAAAATGCAGCTATGGACCTGTTAACAGTGAGTGAGCAGCTGAAAGACGGGCTGAAAGAAATCGGGGGAATTACTTACCTGTCACAGCTTATGGGAGCCTACACTCCGACTTCAAACGTAAAAGAGTACGCCTTGATAGTAAAAGACAAAAGCAATAAAAGAAAAATAATAAAAATAGCCAATGAAATGATGCTGGATGCCTGCAATAACTCTAGTGTGGATGATATTTTAAATAAAGCAGAAAGTAAGATTCTGGATATAAACAGCTATAAGGATTCAGAGATAGTCACGGCCAAGACAGTTGCTATGAATGCCTATGAAAAAATAGAAGAAAATTACAATAAGGGCGGAGGATTGGCAGGCCTGGCAACTGGCATAAAGTCCATAGATAACATGACTGGAGGACTGGAACCAGGGGACTACGTGATACTTGCGGCAAGACCCAGCATGGGTAAAAGTGCCATGATGCTTGAAATATCTGAAAACGTGGCAAAACAGGGTAAGTCAGTGTTGGTATTTAGTCTTGAAATGACCAAAGAAAAACTGATGAACAGATTGTTTTCAAGTCTGACAAAAATACCACTTGAGAGAATAAAGACCGGAGAATTGACTTCACCTGAGTGGAATAAACTTGCTAGTGCTGCCAATTTCATATGCCAGCAGAAATTATACTTTGACGATAAAGGTGGCCAGACGGTAAATGAAATACGTTCCAAATCCCGAAAAGCCAAGCTGCAATATGACCTGGATTTAATCGTAATAGACTACATTGGGAAAATACAGGGACAGGGTGAAAACAGGAATCAGGAATTAAGCAGGATATCAGATGCACTAAAGAATCTGGCTAAAGAACTAAAAATACCAATTGTAGTTTTATGCCAGTTATCTCGTGCACCGGAGGCCAGATCGGACCATAGACCTATGCTTTCGGATCTAAGAGAATCAGGGTCAATAGAACAGGATGCAGATATAGTTATTATGCTGTACAGGGATGAATACTATAACGCAGAAACAGAGGAAAAAAATATCATGGAAGCTATTGTAACTAAGAGCAGGGATGGAAAGACAGGAACTGTTAAATTGTATTGGGATGGCAATACCCAGAGGATTAGAGAACTGGACTATGTTCATGAGGGGAGTTATAACCCTGAAATATTTGGAAGAGGGGAATAGTAAATGGTAAATAGGTGGCAGATTTATAATTACCTGAAGGGTGGAAGCAATGAAATAAGCGTGAAAGACATAGAAAGGGCTCCAGTAGAAGAACTTAGGGAAGGCTTAATAGAGTTTATATTATACAAGCGTTTAATAATGCGTGAGGAAAAAGAGAGAGCAATGAGATAGTTTTTAAAGGTGCCGAGCATAATTACAGGATGCGAGAATTTGTTAGAAAGTGAGGATGGTGGATAGTGAAACTTAAGAATTTAACCAACATAAAGTGGATTGGCGGCAAACATGGCAAGGAAGAACGGTACCTGGAGCTTATGCCTAAACATAAAATATTTGCGGACTGTACTTTTGGAAGTGGGGCTGTGACTTTTTACAAGAGTGTTAAGTCTCCGGCCAAAATAACAGTTGTCAATGATAAAAATGATGAGCTTATAAACTACATGCTTGTTTTAAGGGATAGACCGGAAGAATTATTTCATGCATGTGATGGGCTGCCATACAGTGAAGCTCTTTATAAAAAATACAAATGGGACCCCCTACCTGAGGACAGTTTAGAGAGAGCTGTCAGGTTCTTCTACAAGATGCGATTGACATTCTCAGGAGGAGGCCACAAGTATAGAAATGGATTGGGACTTTCAAAGACTCAGGACAAGGCTGGGACTTACAGGTCCGCAGTTAACTTAATACCTAAGATGGCCCAAATAATCAAGACATGGAATATACTCTGCAGGGATTTTCAGGAGGTAATTGATTTCTACGATACGGAAGATACATTGTTCTTCCTGGACCCACCCTATGTAGGCTATGAAAATATTTATGCAGGTGGATTTCAACCAGAGGACCATTTGAGGCTAAGAAGGAGACTTGAAAAAATAAAAGGCAAAGCCATGGTTTGTTATTATCCGGATCCATTGATTGATGAATTATATTCCGGATGGTACAGGGTTGAATACAATACAGCTTCACAGATTGAGGTCAGAAGTGATGGAGACAAGTGTCCGGTCCGGACTGAATTAATTCTCATGAACTATAAGCCTCAGGTAGAGGAGCAGATGAAAATTGTTTGATTGAGGTGATAAAAATGGCAGTTGCATTCGAAAGAAAAAAAGAAGATTTGGACTTTATAAGAGACAACTGGGAAATCATACCTAAGAAGGATATGGCGAAGAAATTGGGGTGCAGTGCTTCGCTTGTGAGCATGATAGGGGCTGAATTAGGTTTACCCATACAACGTAAATTACCTACACTTCCCAGGGATTCATTCTACACTACGGAGAGTATTCGGAGGATGAAGAAGGATTTTAGGCTAGGGGAGAAGATAACTCTAAAAGTGGGAATCAGTCGTGGAAAATATAAAGTCATAAAAGGTATCGTGGCTGATAGTACAGATTACCTTGTGCTAGTTAAATGGAAGAAGAATGAAAACAACAGACGGGAAAGTTTTAGGTATGCGGAGTTCTGTGTGGGAGAGGTGCAGGTTGTATGATTTATAAATCCAAATATTCCACAATGTTTGAATGCCCTCATTGTGGCCATAAAAATAAAATGCCATGCAACTTTTGTGCAAAATGTGGAAAGAAGTTAATTAAAAATAAATGTCTGCACTGCTGGAGGAGTAGCAAGAAAGTCATTAAAAACACTGCTCAAAGTTGTGATGAATGCAATGTAAATAAGTTTAGTCCCAAAGGATTGTATAAATAACAGCCAATTCAAGCCATAGGCATAGCAAATTCAAAAGGAAAGGGGACAAGTAGTATAATTAATCGTCTTGAAATTAAGATAGGTTTAAAAAGGCTGTATTAGAGTTTTAGAGTAATAGTGTAGTAGGTGAGAAAGATGAAAAAGAAAAGTCCTAAGATGTGCAATCATTACTGGAAAAGTGTTGGCAAAACTAGGTCGGGTGGAATTATTAAAAGATGTTTGATATGCGGTGAATATTGCATTGTTAAATAAAAAGGAGTGAATATTAATGAGCTATAAAGAAAAGTGCTTTGAATATTTTAGCAGTAACAAAGGACAAGAAAAAGGAGATTTATTAAAAGGTGCAGTTAGTAAATTTGGAATAACTAGGTTGACAGCAGAGAACTATTACTCCAGGTGGAAAGCTCAAAATCCAAGTTCCGTTGATGAGGTGGCAGAAAAAGCAGCAGATTATATTTTTGGAGAAGGTGAAGAGGAAGAAATAGAAAAGAAACCAAATTTAACAGATGAAATGATACTTGAGGAATTGAAGAAAAGTGGCTTTAGCTATCCTTCGATAAGTCCCGGAACAATTAAATGCATTGCAAATAAATTTAACTTGGAAGAGCATACTGCAAAATTCAGGTTGGAGGAATTGGCTAAGAAAAGAAAAACCAAAGAAGAAAATAAAAAATTAGAGGTAACAAAGATGACAGAGGATGAAATAAATGAGTTGTGTGAAAATACTAAGTTTGAAAAAGAGACTGCTGCTGTGAATAATAAGCCAGCGAAGCCAGCTGATAAATCGGCGAAGGACTGCGAAGGACCGGCGAAAGATTCTAAGAAAAGATTGAAAATAGTTAGATTGGAAGGCGAAAAGTTAAGTTTTTCTATAGAAGGCAAATATGTTACTTTGTATACGCCACAGTCCAAAAGTATAGATGTAAAAATAGAAGATTTAAAAGATATAATTGCAGAAATTCAGGAATTTATGGAGCTTAAGGAAGTGGTTATGTGAGGATAGAAATTAAATCCATGGAAGATTTGAATAGAAATTTAAACAAGTTGCCAATTCAAGCTATAGAGGATATAAATAAAAGAATTACCGATTGGATGAGTGGAGAAGGAAGTAGCATTGATGATCCATACATTAAGCAGCAGCTTAGATATGCGGAAAATCTGGTGAATAGAAGGTGATGGCATGAGAAGTAAATATAATGCTAAAAAATCAATGGTTGACGGAATAACCTTTGATTCTAAAGATGAAGCCAGGTATTATGAATATCTGAAAAAACTTAAGGCCAAAGGTGAAATAGAAAATTTTGAATTGCAGCCTAAGTTTACTCTTATACCGGCTTTTGAATATAAGGGCAAAAAGGAAAGACCGGCTACGTATACTTTGGATTTTTTAATATACAACCTTGATGGTACGGAAACTTATATTGATGTTAAGGGTGATAGTACACCACAAGGAGAGCTTAAATTTAAAATGCTTAAATATCTTCATCCAACTATGGATTTCAGGTGGGTTTCAAGAAGCCTGAAGTACAGTGAAAGTGGCTGGATAGACTTCAAGGAGTTGAAGAAAAGAAGAAGGGAGAGTAAGAAAAATGCCTAGAATAAAGATAATTGATGACCGCACTGGACATGTGAGAGAAATAGAATGTTCGGGATTTAATTTGCAGTATGTTCAGTCCACTGGAAATGGGGTAATACAAAAGATAAGAGAATTGAATAACGGAAAATATGATTCTAGACATTGGATAAAGAATGAATTCTATGCTCCTCTAGCTCAAAAAATAAAAGACAAGTTCAAAGAGAAGGTTCCTGAATTTACAAGTGTAAATATAAATAAGATTTTATTCATTGAGGATACGGACTATATGGGAGATGAATTAAAGCGTGATGATGATGTCATGTGGATTAAGAAAGCTCCAAAGCAGCTTACAATTCTTACAGGTTATGAATTCATCATTGAAAGCAGAGAATTCTGGACGGAGAGAATCTCTAAAGAACAGATAATTGCGTTGATTTATAGCTGCCTAAAGCAAATAGATGGGGACAAACTAAGAACACCTGATGTAAAAGGATAGAAAGAGATAATAGGGACCATGGGTTATGGATGGGAAACTACCATGAGTCCAATACCTAACATACTTGATGGGTTTGATGATAGTGATTTCAGTATGCTTAAAAAGGCAGATAGGCAAGTAAGTATATTTGATAAAGCTAATTGAAAGAAGTGTGATGTATGGATAAATCCAAGAAGGAACAAATAGATAGACTAGAAAAGAGCTTGCAATGCCTAAAAGAAAAGCTATTACCAGATAGGCCAGAACAGTATAAAGCTATGGCTTCTGGATATATAAGACAAATTGAAGAATTGAGAAGGTGAACACATTGAAACTAAAGCTAATGGTGCTTAGAAAACTAATAGACCGCAAAGGTAATAAAATAGACCACAGGACAATGACCTGGCAGGATTGGAAAAAGAAAGTTTTGGAGGAAGCAGGAGAGCTGTGTGAAGCTCTCTCCTCTGGAGATAAGAAAAAGATAATGGAAGAGGTGCTGGACGTTATTCAGGTGGGTATAGGAATCTTGGCCAAGCTTTTTAGAGAGAATTTTGACATAGTCCAGGGATTCCATAGGCATAATAAAAAGTTGGTTGACAGGGGTTGTGAGGCTTGTGCAGAGGTTAATTTTAATGCAAGTAGGAAGTAGGTGTAAATATGGAGTTAAAAAACGTCTTATTCATATACCATGATATGGATAAAGATATCAATAATTCTTTAAAAAAGCATATAGCTGATGAATCAAGTTTAAGTATAGATGAAATGAAATTTAAAGACATTGCAACACCAGACAATGTAATGTCTATTGAAAATGGCTTTGAATTTATATGGGATGATGAAATAGGAGGGACTGTAAGAATTACATTTGGGGAGCTTGGTGGTCAACATATTTGTATAGAGGCTGAATATTCCTGGGATGCTGTTCAATTGTATGGATTAATTGATCAGTGGCTAGAAGTTGATTCGTGATACAAATACTTTGTAATAAAACTAAACACCGGGGATAAATAATCCCCGGCATAAGGATTAATTATGTTACACATACATTAAAACATAATTACATAATGGAACACAAAGATAGTATGTGCAAAATTGGATTTATTATACATGGGAATTTAAAGAAGGTGAGTAGATGACTATAATAAAAACTATTCAGCAGCAGAGAATATTGAAAAAAATTAGAATTAAATATAATCCAAATAAGAGAATTCAGTATGTATTTGTTTTTAGAAATAAAGGATATTATTTTAAGAATATAAAGGAAACATATCTTGGGTTATTCAAACTTATTTTATCTGTTGTTGGAGTTATAATTACAGCACCATTTTTAATTATATGGGGTATAAAAGGGTGTTTGACAAGTTTGTTACCATATAGCTTGGTTTATACTAGAAAGCATCTAAAGGATGATCCTTTGGTTGTAAGCGTTAAATTGAAGGAAGGTGATTAGATGAATGCCAATGAAGCCTTTAAGGTTTTAGGAATGGAAAAAAAGTTTCCGATATCAGAAGAACAGCTTTCAAAAGCATATAGAGCTAAAGCAAAAGAGGTTCATCCTGATATTACAGGGAAAGATGAAGAAATGAAAAAAGTTAATGAGGCTCATGAATGGTTAAAAAATAATTTAGCAAAAGTCAATAAAGCAAATACACCCAATGAAGCAAATACAAAAAATGAAAGTGGAAATAATCTTAACATATTAGATATTGCAGCAGATGATTTTGTTAAGCGTTATGAAATGGCCTTTACAAGAGAAATGAAAAGGAAAACCATATATGATTTTTTAAATACGGTAGATAAGATAAAGCTTTTTAGAAATGTTAAATAGATGATTATGGAAAAGGTGAGTAGATGGAACATTTAATAAAATTAGGGTATGTGTTTTTGGGAGCATGGGTTCTGTTGAGTATAGTTGGGATAATAGGCCTTTATGTAGTTGTTAGGAATTGCAGGAAGGAAAGTGCTAAGAGTTATAAGAATTTTAAAAAGGAATGGGACAGGCATGGGAGGTAAATAAGTTAAGGAGGAATAGCTTATGTGCCAATATTGTGACGGTGAATATGGAAAAAGCATTCTTGTAAATAAAAGCCCTGACAGTAAAGAAACACAACCTAATGAAGCTGTAATATTTCAACTGAAAGGTGATAAACCTAGAATAGTATTATTTAGGCATAGACTTGCACAAGGACATTTTAAGATAAAGTATTGTCCTATATGCGGTAGAAAGTTAGTTTAAAAAGAATGGGCATGGAGGGATTGTATGGAAGTAATGGCAGAACGTAAACATATAGATTTGACCAAACACTGCAAAACGAGATATGTAGAAAGAGTGAAAGGTATAACTGGTAACTTTGCTGTCCAGGAATATGTGGCAGCCAATAATGAACGTATAATACAGGATGTAAA
Source organism: Clostridium kluyveri DSM 555 (assembly GCF_000016505.1). Classification (NCBI taxonomy): domain Bacteria; kingdom Bacillati; phylum Bacillota; class Clostridia; order Eubacteriales; family Clostridiaceae; genus Clostridium; species Clostridium kluyveri. The sequence goes on along the minus strand of NC_009706.1, from coordinate 2,043,173 downwards.
TAAGATATTTACTTATTCTGATTTCTTAATAGAGGACCGGATTGGTGAGGATAAGGTAGTCAGGAGATTTTACGTGAAGGATGATATACTCCTTGTTTTGAGTAAAGATGAATCAGTAATTGTTACACTTATTAAAGTAGACTTTGGGTTCCCTGGGAAAACCAATAGAAATATTGTTAAGGATCTTCTGATGGAAATAAATTTACTGAAGGAAGATTTAGAAGAAAGTGAAAGATCCATAGTCGATTATGTAAATGCCAAAACTCTGGAAAGAGAAAGGTATTTTGATAAAATCCAATTGCTGCAGGAAGAAATTAATTCTCTTAACCTAACCATAAAACAAATTGATGTTGATATAGAGAAGAAAAAGGAAAGTACTAAGGTTCCGAAGCTTAAAATAAAAGAATATGTCAATATGATTTGTAATTCCAGGGCTTTTAAGGATGATTTGAAGCAGATGGGTAAGTGAGGGGTTAGAAATTAGACATAATTAAATAAGTACATGGGAGGGAACTGTATGTTGGACAAAGAAACATTTAAAAGAACAGAAGGTAAGCTGTATGGCTATTTTAGGGATTTGAAAGAGATGGAAGCTTTGGAATTGGAATGTAAAGACCTGCAGGATCAGGAGGAAAGTATCCAGTGGGATATAAAGCACTCGAGTGAAAAGGAAGATGCAAAAGAAATTAAGGAGCTTAAGAGTGAACTAAAATATGTAAATAGAAAATTCCGTAAGAATATGTCCAGGATAAGGCAGTTAAAAAGAAATACAGCTCTGTTGAAGAAAGTCCTGACAGTCCCTCCACTATCAGAAGAAATTATGCAATTTATTATTTATAAGTACAAGCTAAACAAGGGTGTTGGGTGGATAGCAAATGAAATGTATGGTGGCGTGAGAAGCACTGCCTATAGGTGGCGAGAGGATATACTGGAGGATATTGTTAAGTGGGAAGGGGTGTATGGTAATAGCTGAAAAATAATGCTGTTGCCTTTTTTAATCTTAAAAAATCTTGAGACAAAAATAGGACAAAAATGAGACAAATTTGAGACAAAAATAGGACAAAGTTGGGACAAAATACATTAAGAAATAGTATATAATATAAATGAAATTCAAAGAATTCAATTTGGTAAAAATAAAACATGTCCACTTTTATGGTTTGGGTGAACTATATTCTTTTTTAGGAGCTGATGATTTGAGAGCTGTGTTAAATAAAGAAGAAGTTAAGATTTTGTATTTAGATGGGTTAACAGCCCCTGAGATTGCTAGAAAATTAAATATTAAAAAAGATACTGTAGAAAAATGCATCCAAAGAAATTTTAGTAATTTAAAATGTGAACATAGGGTTGCCTTAACATGTAGACGAGAGGTGGTAAAGGCAGTTAACTATGAAGCAAATAAATATATAGGTGATAGTGCGTTTGTAAAAAAGAATAGGTCTATATATAAAACGAATCCTGACGGGGATATAGTAATAAATAAAGAGGTTGCTCCTGTAGTTACATGGGACACTCCGAGAAGATTGGCAAATGAAAATAAAGTTAAATTTTAATTTTAATACCCTCTTAAAATAAACCTCTGGCTCCAGGGTTAAATGGGGCCTTGCTTTTACTCAAAGGAAATAGTACTATATATTAGGATAATATTAAAGAGGATGTATGGGGGAAAATATGGACATTTCTTTTGAGAAAGCATGTAATATCATAGATAATAATAAAATAGAGAGAGTATTCTGCATAGAAGATTTCAAGGAAGAAGATTGGGGAAAACCCAAAAGTAAAGGTGTAGCAGAATCAACGATTACACTTTTCGAGTGTGGGTGTGACGTTGGCGTAAAGTCTATTGCTCCAATGGTCACGATAACGGAAGATGGAGTTTTGGATATTAGTTTTACGAATAAAGAATTGATTTTTAATTTTAATGGTGGCATGAAATATAGAATTATTCTTTCTTAAGTATACAGGTTTGGCTATAGCCTAAAGTATAGCTACCAATGCGGGAAACCGCAAATAAAATAAAACTATATATGTGTATGTCAGAGATAGGCACTGTTAATGCAGTGTCTATTTTGCATTGTTTACAAATAGTTGTCACATAGGACATTGGATTGTAACAAGTAATGTATATAATAAAAAAATGGCTTATAAATTAGGTTCCCACCAAATGTAAATTTAAGTCTGTGTCTGTGGTTGCAGGGCACTTAAAACTTAAAATGCAACCGCCAGAAATTGATGTATCAAGATTCTATCCTTAAAAAATAATATTATTAAAATAAGCACTCATTATTTAGGGTGCTTATTTTTTATAATGATTAAATTAAGTATATTTATAAAGTGTAAAATATTTTTTATTACCAATACCAGTCGTCGTAGAAAAATATTAATGGCCAAAGAGGGAACCCACGTCTATGCCTTCTGCGTCTACGCCTACGTCTTCTACGACGTCTTTGTCTATATCCGGGATTGAAGTCATCATCAAAATTTTCATCAAAGTCTTTATCATAAGGATCTACATCTATATATTCATCTTGGATTGGTCCAGTATAGGGCATTGAGCAGTATGGGCAATACATGGAAGCTCCAAAGTCATAAGAATTTTCAACTTTGTCATTGGAGTTGTCATTAGAATCATTGATACTCATAGGTACCTCCGTAAGTTTGTTTACAATGTCATACTATGAGTAAAATATCAAATCTGTGAATAAGAGTTGAGAATCATTAGAGAGTGTATAAATATTAAAGTTAGAGCATATATATGAATATAAGTGTAACTAACCTCCAGATAGTTACTTGCTATGAGTATATCTGTTTAACATATCTCCTTTTTACACTAATATTTAAATTTCAGATATACTCTTCTTACGTAAAAAAGAAATAGGTGAGAGGTATGAAGATAAGAGAAATCTTAAAAGAAAAGCTTAACCAGGATAGAAAACTAAATAAAGACAAACCAGGGAGAGGCGAATACCTCTCCTTTTCTGATATAGAAAAATTGATACGGCATGAGTGCTACAGGAGGGTCAAGGGTGCTGTTAGGAGGGTGAGGTGAGAATATAATGGAGAGTATAGATGTGTTATCAGATAAATATACTAAAATAGTTGTTGAAACTGACGAAGAAAATCATACAACCATAGCTGAAATAACAAATGAAGATGCTGACGCAGCTAGTGGTTATAGGATAAGGCTAACTCCTAATTATGATAGAAATTAACCTTTTGGTGGAAAAGGATCATGTCTGTGGCTATCCTTGGATTGGATTTTATTATCCTTTCCATGGATAACTAATTCTGAATCTTGATTATTGGCTATTTTCCTAGCAATATTAACAGCTTCTTGTTTGGTGTTGGTAATTTTAGTTGCTTTAGAATTGCCTTCACCTTTTACATTCCAAGTGTTATCATCTTTATTATAAGTAACATGTTGATTTTTACCCACAGCAATCACCTCCTTCAATACCAATATTCAACATAAAATGTTAAATTCCTCTAAAATTTAGGAGGAATTTTGGGTTATTTTGTAGAAGGTTAATACAAACAAGGGGGTAAGCAATGTATGGAAGAATTTACAAAGATAGCAGTTACTGCTGGTATAAGTGAAATGATAAAATTAGTTATAAGTACATATATAAAGCCGCGGCTAGAACTACTAAATATTAATAATAAATTGGGCTTTGAAGATAAATTTAATGAATATATGGAGCGTTCGTATAATAGCAATTTATATATGAATACTATTGCTTTTAAAAATCAGCAAAAGACTATAGATGATTTATACATACCATTAAATGTATCAAAATGTTCAACAAATAATAAAGATAATGTTAGAATTTGTATAGATAGATATCATGATAATTTTGTACCACATTATAGCAAAGTTTTATTGGTAGATAGTGCTGGAATGGGGAAATCAACTATATTAAAATATTTATATCTGAGTATTATAAAAGAAAATAAGGGTATTCCGGTGTTAATAGAACTAAGAAAATTAAAAGTAGATACTTCTATAATTGATTTTATTGTTAGTGAAATTAATGGCATAAAAGAATATTTTAGTAAAAAGGAGATTTTAGATTTAATTGAAGAAGGTGGTTTCGTGTTTTTCTTTGATGGATATGATGAGATAATAGATGAAAACAAGAAAGAAGTTACAGAAAATCTACAAAATTTCATATCAAAAACTTCAACTACAAAAAATTTGAGTAATAATTTTGTGATATCATCTAGAGATGAAAATGCTCTCAGTTGTTTTTCAGATTTTCAAAGGTTTGATATAAAAGCATTAACTAAAAAGGAAGCATACGAATTAATTTGTAAATATGACAATAATGGAGAACTATCAAAAGAATTAATAAGAAGTCTTAATGGTGAAGAAAATTTAAGAATAATTGATGAATTTTTGGTAAATCCTTTAATGGTTTCATTACTTTATATAGCTTTTCAATATAAAAGGGTAGTTCCTTACAAAAAACAAATATTTTATAGGCAAGTATATGATGCTTTATTTCAGGATCATGATAGAACTAAAGGAGGAGCCTATGTACATCCTAAAAATAGCAAACTTGATATAGAGGATTTTCATAGGGTGCTTAGAATATTAGGATTTATTACATTAAGCAAAGGGATAAGTTATTGCAAGGAGGAGCTTATTAAAATAGTAAATAAAGCGAAATCAATGGCGGTAGGAATACAGTTTAAAGCAAATGATTTCATTTATGATATTGTTCATGCTGTTCCGATATTTATAAAAGATGGCGTTGAATATAGATGGATTCACAAGTCATTTCAAGAATATTTTGCGGCGAGTTATATTTGCTATGATTCAAAGGAGAAACAAGATGTGTATTTATGGACAATGATACAAGGAGAAAAAATATCTAAGTATTATAATGTATTAGATTTTTGTTATGATATAGATTATAAGGAGTTTAGAAAAGCAATAGTTTATCCAATTATAAAAGAGTTTATTGAATATTATGATAGTTCGTATACAGACAAAAAATATGAGAGTTATGATAGACGAGTGTTGGATATAAGAAAAAATATAAATTTTATTTATGATGAAGTTTATATAGGATTTTTTGATAAAGATAAATCGGGAAAAAGGTATATAAGCAGTGATATTTTTGAACAATGGGATAAGTCTAGGTTAAGTAAACGTCGCATTATACACACTAAGTATTTTAATATGGCAATTGGATGCTATAGCAAAGATAAAGATTTGGATGTGCTGATAGATTTATTGACTAGCAAAAATTCTTCTATAGTAAAGAGGGTTAGAAGTGAAGATGATTTAATTGATTTATATAGATCTGTTGAAAGTTTTGATAGTGATAAATATATATTAAGTATAGAAAATGAAAATACCACAAATGAAGAAGAAACTTTTGGTCTGCTTAATGAATTTTTAATTGTTTTCAACCATAGTAATAAGATTAATCTATCACGTGAAAAATATATATTCAATTACGATGAATGTGTTAAACTGAAGAATCAAATTGAAGAAGAATCTAGTTTTGAAGAAGATATATTTTTATAGTATTCAAAGAGCCCCCCAACAGGGCTCTTTCTTCATCCCCCAAACAAAACGAATGAGGCAGGTGGTGACAATGTAGAGATGCCGAGACAGAGAAGCCCGAACCGGGATAAAGCTAAACAAATGTACTTAGAATCGGGTAAAACACTATTATGTAAGGATATAGCAAAGGTTTTAAATGTTTCCGAAAGTCAGGTTAGAAATTGGAAAGCTCAGGATAATTGGGACAATAAAAATAAAGTTGCGCAATCAAACGGGAATAGTTGCGCAACTAAACGAAAAAAGGGCGGCCAACCACAAAATAAGAATTCAAAAGGTCATGTGAGCAGCGTACCAAAGGGAAACAAAAACGCTGAATCCCATGGCTTTTTTTCTAAGATTTTTCCGCCTGAAACAATGGAGGTGGTGCAGGATATTATGATTAAAAATCCTTTGGATATGCTCTGGGAAAATATAATAATTCAATATACGGCCATAGCAAGGTCTCAGAGAATTATGGATGTTAAGAGTAAAGAGGAAATGATTAAGGAACTTAAAAAGTCCAAGGTTAAGACTAAAGATAGAAGCACGCAGAAAACTTCCACTAATGAATCAGAAAAAGAATTTGAATATGAGTTCCAATTTGCATGGGACAGACAAGCCACATTCCTTAAAGCTCAATCAAGGGCTATGGCAGAGTTAAGGAGCCTTATCAAGCAACATGATGAGATGGTTCATAACAACCCAGACATGGCAACAGAAGAACAGAGGTTGAGGATGGAAAAGCTTAGGGCTGAGGTGGAGAAGGTTAAAAATCCTGATAAGGATAAAGGAAATGATGGAGTATTAAAAGAGATGCTGGAAGGTTTGAAAAATGAGTTATAAATATTCTCCTAAACAAAAGGATGTTGTGAAGAAATTATTAAATAATCAAATGGGCTTTATTAATATTCTTGAAGGAAGTGTAAGGAGTGGTAAAACATTTATAGTAAATCTAGCATGGACTTTATTTATACTGAATTCTCCGTATGATAAATTTCTCATGTCAGGTGAAAGCACTGATTCATTATATAGAAATGTTATAGGAGATATGATATATATTCTTGGCCAAAATAAAGCGTCTTATCAGGATAGTTCTAAAGGTGGAGCCCAACTTATAATAAATTATGATGGCAGAACAAAAATATGTTACTGCAGAGGAGGCTCCAAAGCAAATGACGAGGGGAAGATAAGAGGTATCACTATTGGTGGATGGATGGCTGATGAAATAACGCTGCATCATGAGAGTTTCGTTAAACAAGCATTATCAAGAATGAGTTTAAAAGGCGCAAAGGCTTTTTGGACAACTAATCCAGATAGTCCTTATCACTATATAAGAACTGAATATATTGATAAGTGCAAGGAGAATGAATATTGCCATTGGCACTTTGATTTAGATGATAATTTAACTTTAAGTGAGGAATATAAGGAAAATATAAAAAAAGCTTATTCGGGATTATTTTATGATCGATTTATCAAAGGGTTATGGGTAATGGCAGATGGAGTTATATACCCTGGATTTGATGAGAAAAAGCATTGTATATCAATAGATGAGGTTCCTAGAGACAATTTAATATTTTATATCCCATGCGATTATGGGATAACAAATCCCCACGTGTATTTGAAAGCCGCAGTTAGGTTGTATGAACATATACCACATATATTCATAGTTGATGAATATTATAACAAAGGTGATGGCGGTAGCCCTAAGACAGATAATTTATTCCTATCGGATTACAAAGATTTTGCTAAAGGTATAAAACCTAGAAACGTAATAATAGACCCATCAGCTACATCACTAATTAACTTATTTAGACAAGATGGAATATCCGTACTTGAAGCAGATAATACCGTAATAGATGGAATAAGTAATGTAACGACATGGCTCAATGATGAAAGAATTCATATAGTTAAGAACAGGTGTCCTAATCTCATAAAAGAATTTGAGTCTTATATATGGGATGATAAAGCACAAAAACATGGTGAGGATAAACCATTAAAGCAGAATGACCATGCTATGGATGCACTTAGATATTTAATCCAAACATTGTATCCAGTATCAAGTAGTGATTTATCTTTATTGAAAGGGGTGAGAATATGGGGTTAAAGTCTTTTATTAAAAGTGTAAAATTGAAACTGCTGAATCCGAAAGGTGAGCAGATGCGTATATCTGGTGGAGCTGCTACATCAACATATCAATTGGATAGTTCACAGGTGGATTATGAACTTGCAAGGCAATTATATCAGAATAATAATGACGACTATAAATTGGGTGCTCCTTTTGTAAGACCTATAATAAATTCCACTGTAGGTTTTATGGGGGTACCTCACTTTGACTGTGCAGATGAATCAGCACAGGAGATTCTTGATGATTTTATTCTTGATAATACCTCGCAGATGCTTAAGACACATACTGATGCCTTGAAACTTGGTGACAGCTATGTATGGATTACAAGGGAAGAGGTTGCCAATCCACTATACCCCGATAAACCTAATAGATTGGTTTATAATTTTATCCCTCCAGAGCAAATTAAGGATATATTACTTGACCCTACCACAGGGGAACCAACCGCATATATTTTAAAAAGCCATCAGGAATGGCAGGACATAGAGGGCAATAAATTTAAATGTGATATCACTCAAGCCATAACAGCTACTGAAAGGACTATACAAATAACAGGAGATACTCCAGAAGGTATACAAGCAGGTACAATACCTAATCCTTGGGGTTTCATTCCTATAGTGCATTTTAAAAATGAACCTGATGAAACACTAAAGTATGGGCAGAGTGATATTGAACCTATAGAACCATTACTAAAAGCCTATCATGATGTTATGCTTCATGCATTAAAGGGAAGCAAAATGCATAGTACTCCTAAATTGAAGATGAAACTTAAGGATGTTAAAAGTTTCTTGGCCAATAATTTTGGAGTTGAAGATCCAGTAAAGTTTGCAAAAGATGGTGGAAAAATAAACTTAGATGGACATGAGGTCTTATTTATGGCATCTGATGAAGATGCAGGATTTGTAGAGGTTAATAGTGCCACAGGTGATGCAAAGGTACTGTTAAGCCTCTTATTTTATTGTATTGTTGATGTTAGTGAAGTCCCTGAATTTGTATTTGGGGTACATACTCCAAGTGCTCTTGCCAGTGTAAAAGAGCAGATGCCTATAATGGCCAATAAGATAAGGCGTAAGAGGGAACAATTCACTGAACAATGGCGTATACTTGCAAGGATGGTACTCATAATGTCTGCTCAATCTGCAGGTGGTAATTTTGCAAGTTATGATGTTACCTTGGGGTGGGATGAAGTCACTCCTAAGGATAATAAGGAAAGTGCTGAAACTCTTAACTATATTGCAACTGCCCTTGAAACTGCGATTACAGGAGGATTTATTTCAGTGGAATCTGCTGCTAATTTCCTTTCAGGGTATGTTGATACCATGAGTGATTACATATCTAGTGATGAGGGTATAGTTGGTGAAAGGGAAAAGATAATTAAAGATAAGATGCTCAACTTTAGGATGCAGGATTCAGGCGGCCTTGATGATGAAAAGAAAAAGCTTGATGATGAAATAAATAATTTAAGTACTCAGGAGGGTACTGTAAATGAGTAAGGAAATAGACGATCTTAAAAAGACAGCAGGTGATTACAAAACATGGGCACTTAAGGCCAGAAGTAAGTATATAGACCTGAGACTTAACAATGAAACTGAAATAAGAGCATTGTATGTAAGACTTGTCCATGATATATCTAATGAGCTTAAAAAAGAAGGTACCTCTAAGATTAGGAGAAGACAACTGGAAACTCTCATTACTGCTCTTAAGAAACAGCAGGATAAACTGGAAGGCCAGCTCACTATGAATCTTGAAAAATATATCAAGGCAAATGCAGAAGCAGCTACAGAGTATGCAAAGGCCATAGATATTAAAGCAGTTCAGGAAGCTGGAGTATCTAAGGTATCTGCATCTAAGGTTAGAAATTTACATTTCAGTGCAAATCAACGAGCTATAGAAACCTGTTGGTCAAGAACTCATGAGGGTTTATACATTTCAGACAGGATATGGAGTAAATCAAAACATTACAGGGTCAATATGACTGAGATAATCCAGGGTGCAGTGGCTGAAGGGCAAGACTGTGTAAAGACTGCTAGGATGCTTGAGAAGTATGTAAAAACTGGCAAAAAAACATTGGCAAAACAGTATCCTAATATGATGGAAAGAATGGGAAGCAGGGTGCCAGAGGATATATGCTATGAATCTCTAAGACTTGCAAGAACCGAAATGACTGCTGCATACGGTGAAGCTACCATTCAAAGTGCTATGGTAAGCCCTTCATGCAGTGGAGTCAAATTTATACTATCAGGTTCACATCCCAAATATGATATATGCGACCATATATGTGGTGTTGATGAATACGGACTTGGAATTGGTTGTTACCCAGTTGATAAAGCTCCAGCATATCCCTTCCACCCGAATTGCCTCTGCGTAACACTTACAGTAAATGAAAACCCCAGTGATTTTGTTGACAGGCTTAAAAGGTGGAATAAGAATCCAGGAAGTGAACCAGGACTTGAAAGTTGGTATCAAAATATTTACAAGAAATCTTCCATGTATATTGATGATATCAGTAAAATACCTTATAATGGTATTAGGAGAATAGATAGCAAAGGTAAGATTCCGGCAGAAACTACACCTAATTCTATTATAGATAAGTTAAGTAAGGATGGCAAAGTTAATAATAGAACTATATATGACAATAAAGGGAAAATGAAAACACAAATAAATCCAACTAATCATGGAAATCCTAAGATGCACCCATATGGTAAAAACGGAGAACATGCACATGATATTATTTGGGAAAATGGAAAAATAGTTGGAAGACCTGCCAGAGAGTTAACTGAAAAGGAAAGGAAAATTCACAAGGATATATTGGAGTGATGTTTATGAATGCACAATCAATTAAAGATTTAATATTGTCACTAACACAGGATATAGAGTTTAACTATAATAATGTGAATGGTTCAATTATTCCGTTAAGCCATGATAATATTTCAATGTCGTATGGTAACGTTAATAAAAGTTATAATGACGTAGATATACTGTTAAAGGATCCGTTTTTTAATGGTAAATCTCTAAATGAGATTGCTAAAGAAATAGAAATTATTTAATAAGCACTTACTAAAAAATAGTAGGTGCTTTTATTGTGCTTAAAATTAAGGAGGAATTGTTTTGAATATACCTGGTAAAGTTAAAATTGGAGGACATATCTATACAGTTAATTATACTGAAAATTTGGCTAGAGATAGGGATAGAATTGGTGAAAGCTGTGCTGATAAATTAAGTATAGACATTGATAAAAGCCTACCACAATCAATGAAAGAATCAGTATTTATCCATGAAATACTTGAACAATTTAATTTTGTTTACAATGTGGGATTAGAACATAAACAAATCTATGATTTAGAAACTGCGATTTATGCGCTTGTTAGAGATAATCCAAGTGTATTCAATGAAGAATTGATTCAGAGTAATATATGCGTTGATGCAAAAATAGATGATGATATCTTTGTAGATGATTTAGTCAATAAAGCTACTAATAAATTTGTTACAGAGTTCAGAAAGACACTTCAAGATATGAAAAGATAGGAGGGAAAAAAATGCATCACTACATTACAAAATACGAGGAAAATGGGAAAAGATATGCAGAGGCTTGGATACAAATTAATATGTTTAATTTATGCCTCTGCATATGGAAAAAGAAAACAGAGATATAAATATAGGTAGGTGATAAATAATGTTCCTATATAAACCTATAGGAGAGATGGATAGTGAAGTTTATGGAGAAATAGATCCTATAAATGCAAGTATATCTCAAATAAAGCCGGGTACTATTCCAGCAGCTCCAGGGGCAGATATAGATTTAATGAAATCAATGGACAAAGATCCTCTGGAAGTAGTTGTAGAAATACCTGCTGCTAAGAGTAAGAGAGGTTGGAATTACAAACCCGAAGCTTTGCAGGATATAGTAAACTATGTAAATCAAAATACATTAAGTGGATTTTTGGGGCACCAAAAACCAGAAAACCTGTCCAACGAATTCAAAATCCCTGTAACACACTGGGTAGGGGCAGAGATGAAAGACAATAAGGCATATTTTAGGGGAATAGTTGATGCGGCTGCTCCTGATCTTAAGAGATGGATAAGAACCAAAAGAATTAAGGAAGTCAGTATATTTGGCTATCCAAAGATAAAAAGGGATACTTCTGGGGTAAATGTAGTGGGATACAATCCATTGTCTATTGATTGGACACCACTTCACAGGCCAGGTATGCCTACAAATGTGGTAGGTATGGAGATGGATAATTTAGATGCAAAAGGGGAACAGCTTGACGGAACCTTTGAACAACTTAAACAGGAGTTGAAGGAATCTGTTAAAAGTGCTTTAAACGTAAAAGATGGTCAAGACTATGTATGGGTTAGAAATATCAGATATGATAATAACACCGTTATAGTAGAGCACGAACAAAGGGATCAACCTACAAAACTTTACAGCATACCATTTTCCATAGACAAAGATAATAAAATAGCCCTTGGAGATAAGACGGAAGTTATGGAAAAAAGAATATATGAGCCTGTAACTTCAAGTGAAATGGATAATAAAGGAGGAAATACGATTATGGAATTTAAAGAGATTATGGCTAATTTAAATGGATTATTACAGACTGGAAAAGTTACCTATTCCCAGGTACTTGGGGAGATGGGACTTACAAAAGAAAAAATAGCCGGAGAAATGGCAGATGTCAAAAGTGCTGTTGATGCTGAAAATTTACTTGATAAGATTAAAGACAATCTTAAAATAACTGGTGAGATGGATATAGTAAATACTATTAAGAAGGAAAATGAGACACTTGAAAAAGTAAAGGAAGTTCTAGGGGTTACAGGTGAGATAGATATAGTAGATGTAGCTAAAAAAGCCCATGAAGCTGTAGAAAATTCTAAAAAAGCAGAATTTAAAAAGGTCGTAGATGATTTGGTAAAAGAAAAAGTTGCAGGAGAGATAGCTCAGAACTTAGTTAAAAAGATGTTAAAAGTTGAAGATGGAGCTACAAAAGAAATTATAGCAGGTGAAATTGATAATATCTTAAAAGATGATTTTGTAAAAAGCTTCATATCTGGTGAACATATTGACATGGCACCGGGAATAGGTACTTCAATTGACAATAAAACCGAAACATCAGGTATATTAAAGACTAGAAGGATATCAATTTAAGGAAAGGAAAGTGATTATAGATGGCATTTACAGGACAACCTACGCCAAGTACGATAATAAATATATCAAGTGGAAAAATCAGTGATGGTAAATCAGTCAGACTTACAGCTACAGAGGAAGTTGCACAAGGAAACTTTTATCAGATAGGAGGATTCTTTGGACTTGCCAATCAAGATGCAGCAGTGGGAGAAGAAGTAGTGCTTGCAATTGAACAGGCAGAATATGAAACAAATCAGATAAAGACTGATGAGGAATTTGCAGTAGGTACCTCGATTTACTTTGATGCTACCAGTAAAGTTTTAACTGAAACTGCTGGTACCAATAAAAAAGTTGGGATTGTATCCTCTGCCAAAGACAGCAACAATGTAATATGGTTCATATTAGGACCACAAGTATAAGGAGGCTTATAAAACATGGTAAAAATTTATAGTATAGATTCATTAAGAGAAGCAAAGAAAACACAGACTATAGATACCGTAATACCTTTTAAATTAAATGGTAAAGAGTATTTAGCTCCTAAAAAGATAGTCAATGGTGAAATGGAAACTTACGTTCTTACAAAACCTATAGGGGAAATGCTAAGAAGCAACAGCCTGGCACAATATAAGGATTTGTTAAAAAAAGTGGTACTTGACGTTGAACTTGGACGTGAGCAGATACCACTTTTATATTCTCCTATTTATGATTTGCTTTCAGACCCAACCATGCCAAAGCTTATAGATGCAAAATGGGCTTTGACCGGAACGGTAGTATTTACAGAGCATATGGAAGGGGAAGAAGTTAAATTTGGTGCCCTTCAAGTTGAATATGGGCCAACTGCAAGGCTTTTAACTTATACGGCTGGTTTTGAATATACAAAGGAAATGAAGGATTTTAATGATAATTTCTCTGTGGATATACTGAACAGGTCTATGGGTGAAGCGTATAATGCTCTTCTTAACCACATATATCTTTCTCCGATAATCAACTATACTTACAAGACAGCTAATAAAACTCCATATCAGGGGTCAGCTGATGAGGACGTGTGGGTAAGGTACTATAAAACATTGACCCAGGCAATAATTGATTGTAACAAGGCTAAAAGGCCAGGTACTGTTTTACTTGCATCCAGTATGAATAAGGATAATATTGAAATGGCGCTTAAAGGTGGATATCAGATAAATGGCACTACTTATCCTGCTGTAAGTGGAATAAGTTCAATAGTTTACTATGATGGATGGGCTACTCAAGTTGGAAGAAAGAGTTATTCATATCCAGGAGTAGCTGATGGAAAGTGTTACCTGATAAGACCTAAGAGAGGATTCAAGGAGCTTTTGAAACAGGACCTTCAAATAGAATCACAGGCGGGGGATCTTTCAAGATTAGTGGAACAGCAGATTGTAGGATATGCTTACAGGGGATGTTATGCTGCCATAGATGAAAATGTACAGGAAATAACTTTAGGATAGGGTTCATTAATTTTAAATGGACTCTATTTTCATGGAGGTGATATTGTGACACCCACTGATAGTTTAAGAACAAAATTAAGAATGTTGCTAAACGATAGGGACAGCAAGACGTTCACTGATGATGAACTGGATTCTCTAATATCTGATGCAGACTGTATATATTGTGCCGCCAGCGAAGGATGGATGATGAAAGCCACTATGCAGGAGAGTAATATCGATACTCCTAATCAATATCAAGTTGGACAAGAGAGATATCAATATTCAACTATCACTGACGTGGCAAACCTATGTTACAAAAATGCAGAGAAATATAAGTCAATGTGTACCGGAAGAAGCAGTTTTATAATTGGTTCAGATGTGGAGATAAACCTATGATTACAGCAGAGAGAAGAAAAAGGGATATAAACTGGAGCATAGCTCAAAACCCTACAGAAATATCTTTTACTAAGGTTGTCAAAGAGATTGTAAATGGTCATTTTGCAGAAGTGTCCAAAGATATAACTTTAACAGTTAGGATATTTCCACAGAAAACTTATGACAGCAGTATAACAGTTTCTTCAGGTACAATAGGTACTTCTTATAAAAATACAGCCTATGGAATGCTTGCAGACAGCGAAGCAGATTTAAGTGTAGACAGTAAAACTTCAATAGAATTTGACTGTTCTTATGGTCATATGAAAGTAAAAAATGTGTATCCACAGATAATAAATGGAGAAATATGTGGGTATGATTGCGGCTTGGAGAAGGTGATGTAATGGCTTTTAGTGATAATGTACTGGATTTTATAAATAGGAAAAATGCCTTAATGCATTCTTTCTGTGATAATTGGGCAAGAAATTTAGAAAATGAAGCTAAAATGAATGCACCATGGAAAGATAGGTCAGCACATGCCAGACAGTCGCTTCATGGAGATGTGAAAGTTGAAAATAAGGAATATACTATTTCTTTAAGTCATGGAGTGGAATACGGGGGAGTGCTTGAAGATGGTTCGAAACCGCATATAATAAGGCCAAAGAATAAGAAAGCCTTATATTGGAAGGATGCAGATCATCCAGTTAAGCTTGTGCATCATCCAGGTACCAAGAAATATGCAACAGTAGGTCCTACTATGGAAAAAAATAAATATAAAATCAGAGATGATGTGATTAGATTATGGGAGGATTAGTATATGCGTGACGGAATAAGGGAAAAGTTACTGGATAGTATTCCAGAGCTTAAAGAGTGTTATGAACCTACTGTTCCTGATAAATCCACAGAAAAGCCTTATGCTGTAATTCTTCAAGGCTCTGATGATAAACAGAACAATCCTACATCCTACAGTAGAGGCATACAGATATGGCTTTATGATAAGAGGCTGACATTCAATACCCTGGATAGTTTGATGGAAAAAGTTATAGCAGCATTGGATTTACAGACTATAACAAAAGATACAGGGGAAAGTTATACATGTGTTTTTAATGGAACCATTGGTGATGATGTTATAGACGAAGAATGGGATGCTATTGCAAGGGGGCTTAAATTCAACGTTATAGCTCTTCATGAAGAAAGTGAATCCTATGTAGATTCGTGGGTTGGAGCTGTATCCAATTATATAAATGGTCTTATAAATATTCCTGTGTATCCTGAGTACTGGGTAAAAAATTTTGCGGTACCTTCTGTATTGTGCAGGGTACTTAAAACTGATTTATCTCCTGCAACACTTGGAGCTAACAGGGTTATGAAGACTATAAGATGCCATTTTGTGAGCAGAGATAAAAGTATGGCCAATAAATTTATTGATACTGTAGAAAGTCAATTAATCCAGGATACAAAGATACCTTTGGATATAGCAGATAGAAGGTATTTGACCATAAGCAGCATAAGGGAAGATAGAGAAGCAGACCCATTTACTGTGGGTCAACTTAGCGTGGATTTTTTCAGGCTTGAAAATATCAAGAGAAAAAATATTCCTGTCATGAATAAAATCTATGGCAGGGGTTCGATAAAGGAGGAGTAATTTATGGCAGAAGATAACGTAAAGGATAAAGCCACTTCAACTGAAAGTACCACAGGTGCTAACACTTCATCAATTAGTGGTATAGGTTCAACACCGGTTACATCTGTAAATAGTGCTGTAGATGATAAAAAAGATAAACCTATTTCTAGTGGGGCAAATATTCAGACACAAGCTTCAACTACAAATGTGGATATAAAAACAAGTACATTATCAAGTGGTAGTACAAGTTCAAGTGTGCCAATATCTACAGTGGAGGTCAATACAACTAAGCCAGAAGTTAAATACCCAATTGAGGATTTAATTAAAAATAGTAAAGCACTTACAGGCCATAAAAGAGAAGTGGCAGTGGGTGCTTTGTTTGATTGTAAAGAAAAGGAACTTACAAAAGAAAGTTTTAAGAAATTAATAGAAGATTTTCTAAAAAGGAAGGTGAAATAAGGTGGCAGGAACTTGGAGTGAAACGAATAAACAGATTATACCAGGGTTTTACAATAGGTTTAAATGGATGGCTGAAAACAGGCTGACACAAGGCACTAAGGGAGTTGTGGCTATGCCGGTCAAGAGCGATTGGGGGCCTATGAAGAAAGTTACTTCTGTAAGTACAGAATCGGAATTGATAAAGGCATTTGGAAGTAATAGTACATTAAGTGCCTATAGACTTGGGAGATTAGTTCTTTTGGGGCAGCCCTCAGAGCTTCTCTTATATAGGATGGGCGATGATAGTGAAAAAGCTGCAAGCATAACATTAAAGGATACTACTGGAACTCCTGTGGATGTTATAAAACTTGAGACTTTATATCCTACAACTAGGAACTTTAATGTTTCAGTAAAGCCTGATATTGCAGATGAAACCTTAATAGATGTAACTTTATATGAAGGAACTGGACAGTTATATACATTCAAGGTATCCGGAAGCATAAGTGAAATTGTAGAACAGATAAATGGAGACAGTGAAAATATATGGCTTAAAGCTACTAAAGTTGCAGATGGCAACGATACTTTGGCAAGCATAGTAAATCAACCACTGGAAGGTGGCAGCAATGGAACTGAGAATATAACAAATGAAAACTACGTGGATGCTATGGCAGCTTTTGAACAATACAAGATAAATGTATTTACATTGGATGGTATAGCAGATACTGCCCTTCAAACAACAGTTCAGGCATGGATAGACAGAAATAAAGCTGTAGGCTATGACGTTATAGGTTGTTTTGGAGGTTCATCTAGTACTAGTATTGATGCTGCCAATACACAATCAAAGGCATTTAATGATGAATGCGTAGTGAATGTAGGTAATGGGGGCATTTATGAGGGCGTAACTTATACCCCTGCAGAAAGTGCTTGTTATGTGGCAGGAATAATAGCAGCCGCAACTATGAAGGAAAGTATCTGCAATAAAGAAACTATCTTTTCAGATGTATACCCAAAATTAAACAGAGAACAGATAGTACAATGTTTGAAATCAGGAACTTTGATATTTGCAGGAGATGGTATTGCTACAAATGCCATAGTGGTTGATGATGTGAATACATTAAAATCCTATGGAGAAGACCAGAGTGAGTCTCTTGGATATATTAGAGCTGTTAGATTCATGCACACAGTAAATGCAGATACAACTATTACAAAAAGAGACTATATAGGAAAAACTCCTAATGGAGATTTAGGGCAGAAAGTTGTTTTATCGGCATTAAAGCAGTACTTCGAAACACTGCAAATTGATGGAGTGATAGGAGATTTTTCAGTTGAAGTTGACACTGACCTGCAGGTAAATGCAAAAGATGATGAATTCTACTGGAAATGGGCTGCGGATTACGTAAATGTAATGAAGAAAATATACGGAACTGGCTATATAAGCTAGGAATAGGAGGGATAAATTATGACAGATGTATTAGAGGCAGGAAGGGCGATACATGGACGTTTTGGAGAAGTTTTAGTTGATGGAGTTAAACAGACCAACCTGCAGGAGTGTACAGCAGATGTGGAACCAGATATTAAAGAGCTCAATCTATTGGGGGCGGACTGGGTTCAATATAAATCAGGGATAAAAAAAGGTACTGGAACCATGAAAGGTTATAAAGTAACAAGTGATATGATAGAAAGAGGATTCAAGAGATTCGAAATAATAACTAAACTTGACGACCCCGAAGCTTATGGGTATGAATCCATAAGGTTAAAAAATTGCATGGCTACAAAGCTGCAGTTAATAAATTTAAAAGCAGGAGACCTCGTAGAAGAGGAAACACCTTTCAATTTCAGTGGTTATGAGCTTTTGGATAAAATAGAAGTTGCTTAGATGAAAATAAGTATATTTATATATCTTGACACGCATAAACAACACGCTTAAAATTATAGGTGTTAGGAGGAAAATTATGAAAATCAAAGAACTGGTTAAAAAGCTAGAAAAAGCTGGATGGTATTATTCTTATCAAAGAGGATCTCATATGTATTTCAAACATAAGGATAAACCTAATAAAGTGCCAGTTCCTAATCATAAAGGTGATATTCCTAAAGGCACTTTAAACGCGATACTTAAACAGGCAGGAATTAAATAGTTCTTGCTGCAATAAAATATACTAATAATTATTGAGGTGTTGTTTATGAAAGATAAATATACTTTTCCAGCTGTATTTGAAAGAGAGGAAAATCAATATTGTGTTAATTTTCCTGATTTAGGATGTGCTACGTTTGGGGATAACTTAGATGAAGCAATGTATATGGCAAAAGATTTACTTGAAGGTTATCTGTGGGGGTTAGAGGATGAAGGTGAAAAAATACCTGCAGCAACTAATCCTGAAGATGTGAAAGTTACTAAAGGTCAGTTTGTTGTTCCTATTACAGCCCATATGGTTGATATTAGAAACGAAATGATGAATAAATCTGTCAACAAAAATGTGACTTTACCAAGATGGCTAAATAAAATAGCTGAAGAAAATAAAATTAACTTTTCACAGGTATTACAATCAGCCATTAAAGAAAGGCTTAATATTAGAAATTAATAGTTAATAATTTTAAAAGAATCGCTTAAATGCGGTTCTTTTCTTATGTTTTAAAATAATTATTTAGGAGGAATTTAAGATATGGATATAGAAAAAATGCAAAACATGAGTGAAGATGATATTATAGATGCGCTTTTAGGTGAAATAGAGGTACCTACAAGGACAGTTGTTATACAGAGGCTTGGAATACCAATAAAATTAAAGGCTCTAACAGGCAAGCAGATAAGTAAAATAAGAAAGGACAATACACATTCAGAAAAGGTAAAAGGCTCTAAGCTTGAAAAAGATGTATTTGATGATGAAAATTTTAATGCAGATATAATTGAAAAAGCTACGGTGTCCCCTAATTGGAATAATGAGAAATTAAAAGCTGCTTTAAGCGTTAGTAATGGAAAAGAAGTTATAAAAAGGCGATTACTTGCAGGAGAAATGGATGATTTAATAAACAAGATCTTTGATTTAAGTGGATACAATGAT
Source organism: Clostridium kluyveri DSM 555 (assembly GCF_000016505.1). Lineage (NCBI taxonomy): Bacteria > Bacillati > Bacillota > Clostridia > Eubacteriales > Clostridiaceae > Clostridium > Clostridium kluyveri. Next base: position 2,023,434 of record NC_009706.1, on the reverse strand, counting down.
GAAGCTGAGGATATAGAAGATATAAAAAACTCATCAGGGCTAGATACAAACTTTATTTAATAAATTTTCTTTGGGTAAGGCATAATTTAAGATTCGGAGAATTTTATAATATGCCTGAATATGAACAAAAGTTGTATCTAGCCAGTGCTGAACTTGAAATAGAAGCAGAAAATAAGCTTACAAAGAAGTAGTATAATTAACGCTATTTTAAGTGGAATAATGATACATTCTTTGAAATGCATTTTAATAGAAATTACCCCATAAATCTTGTATTATGGAATAGGTTGGACAAAATATATACAATTTGTTACAATATTGTTGATAAAGTATGAATTAAGGGGGAGATTATGTTGAAAAAATTACTTTCTAAACTAGCAATAATGTCAATAGTAATTTTATCAGTTGGATTTGTGGGGTGTACACCTAAAGGAGATCCTGTTCAAGTCTTGAATAGTTATTATGACAATATTAAAAATGGAGATGCAGAAGCAGCCTATGATACTTTGGCAGAGGCAAGTAAGAAGAATTTTCAAAAAGAAGATTTTATAAAATGGGTTGAAACTCAAAAAGAAACTTATACTTTTAAAGGTGCAAAAATAGATAAAGGTAATGAGTACAAAAATAAAAAATTAGATAACATTACTTATGAAAATGCTGTTGAATTTAATGTAGTTGATAGTAGCCATGATAATTATAATAACAAGGATGCGTCAGTAAATTATAAAAGATATATTGTCAATGACAATGGTGGATGGAAAGTATATCGGGAAAAAGAAAATGGAAAAGATGTGTTGACAGATTCTATGAATGATCTAGCTTGGATGTATATTGAAGGAAAAGGAAAAGATAAAGACTTAAATCAGGGAGCAACAATCTTAAATGAAGCGATCAAAATATCTCCTAGTTATAATGAAAGTTACTATGCCTTAGCATATGTTTATTCACATTTAGAAAGATATGACGAATCAATCAGTGCTGCAAATAAATATATAGAAAATACTAAATCTAATGAAGAAAAGTCAAATGCATATAATATATTAGGGTTAGACTATGAAGGTAACAAAGATTATGAAAATGCTAAGAAGTATTTTAATCAAGCTATACAATTAGATTCTAATAATCAATATGCTAAAACTAATTTACAGCAATTGGGACAGTTAGAGCAGCTAAGTAGCGTATTCGACTAAGAGCATACAATAATAGTAATAAAAGAATCACTCATGTGGTTCTTTTTTATATTCAAAAATAATAAAAAACACCTTTTGGGGTGTTTTTTATTTTGGGGCAAAGAACGTCGTGAGACATGCTGAACCTCCTAGGAGAGAGGAATGACCGGGTATGTTCCGGTCGCTCCTAGATAAATAAATTTTAGGAGGAAAATTTAATGAAAGAATTAATAGATTTAGGGTTATTTACAAAGAGAGAAAGAGCATTAGTAAGCAGTAGGATTATTGCTAAAAATTTTGATAAAAGGCACGATCAGGTATTAAGAGATATTGAAAATATTATTAAGGGTCTCCACAAAATTGAGGAAACCCCTATAAGGAATTATTTTATAAAAAGTAGTTATTTGCATGAACAAAATAATCAGAAATACCCAGAATATATTATGACACGTGATGGATTTAGCTTGCTTGTTATGGGATTTACAGGACAAAAAGCCTTGCAGTGGAAATTAAAATATATTGAAGCTTTTAATAAAATGGAAGCCTTTATTAAAGAAAAGCAATCCAGTGAATGGCTCCAAACAAGAAAGAATGGAAAGCTTGTAAGAAGAAGTGAGACGGATTCTCTAGATGAATTACTAAAATATGCAATTAATCAAGGTAGCAAAACATATGAAAAGAATCCAGATTTAATATTTACTAATTATTCAAGATTGGTAAACACCCAAGTAGGTATTAAAAAAGGACAAAGAGAATATGCAACTAGAAAGGTATTAGACACTATAGCATTTATAGAAGATATGATATTAAATACAGTAAGGGAAGAAATGGAAAATGGTACAGAATACCATGATATTTATGCTATATGCAAAGAAAGAGCAGAGCAAATAGTTAAATATGCTTACTTACCAATGCAAAGATTAATAGCTTAATTTTGTTCTAGGGTTTTGCACAACGCTTGAAGCGTATTGCAAAAATTTTATTGAAATAATTATTTTTATTTAATCTTTAATTAACTACCCTCTAGCAGTTAAATACTAAAGGATTTTTTTTTATTTGTCTCCTAACTATTCTATAAATAATAATTGTTGATATTGATGCAGAAATTAGTAAATTATATGTTTCTAATATAGTTTTTAAGTTATGAATAATAGAATTCATATCAATTACTCCTTTGCTTAAGATCAATTATAGTATTAGCATAATTCTAATTTTTATACTAAACTTTTTCATAGAAAAACACACCCGTTTTAAAGGCGAGTGTGGGTGTTTATTTGTCTCTACTTTTAGATATCTTAAATAACTCAAATTCAACTAGGTTTTTTAATTTTTCGCCCAAACTTTTATATTCATCATCTGATAAATTTAATTTCGTGAAGTCCTTATCTACGTAATAGCAAATTGTGGCGATAGCTTCATAAAATGCACCAGGATGTAAAATCTCAGATTTTGCAAAAAAACCTCCTGGTATTTGTATGTAATCTTCATTATTTTTATTATTTATATATGGATAGAATTGATTGATAAAATCTTTATCATCATTAGTTAATTCTGATAATAAATCGTCTTTTGAGATTCTACCATTTAAAAAAATTTTTTTTAATAATTCAGCTTGATGATTATTTTTGTCTTTATTGTTATATACAGCTGTTGTAACAGCATCTGATAGAATCCACTGTGCAATTTCTTCATCTGTGCAATCAGTATATTTAGCTATTTGTTGAATTTCATCACAAGTTGCATCATCGTTTTTAAGTAGGGAATTTAATCTATCTATATGAATTTTTGTATCTGTAGATAATTGTTCTAAATTTACACCTCCAGATATGAGTTGTTTTAAAACTTTTTTAGTAACGGTATCTTTTTCACCAGCTAAATCGTTAATAGTTACATCAAGAGCTTTAGCTATTTTATTTAAAGTTTCTATGCTAGGTTCTCTCTTGTTATTTTCATACCTAGTTATAGTAACTGGCGTAACTCCAATTTTTTCGGCTAATTGTTTTTGTGTTAAATTTTTAGATTCTCTTATTTCTTTGATCTTTGCACCAACATTCATTTTACCACCTCATAGTAATTATATATGTATTATATCCAAAACGGAATATATTTATATAATATTTTTAAAAAAGTACCAATTTAGTATTGACTTCATACCGAAATGGATATAATATATGAATATAGATTACCAATATGGTATTAAAACAAAATAGGAGTGGTAATATGGAAGTCAAGAAAGCAAGAATAAAAAAAGGACTTACACAAGCTCAATTATGTAAGATAGTAAAAACAAGTCCTAAAAAGTTAGTTGCTATAGAAAGAGGAGACTATGGAAATGTGACAAAGTCATTGATGGAAAGAATTTCAACAGCACTTGATTCAACTGTAAAGGATCTGTTTTTCAATGAAGAAAACTAAAAACCCTTTGTTCCAGTTTGGCGACTCAACAAAGGGTTTAACTCAAAATAGTACTCTGTACTCATTATTATATACTATTTTGAGTTATTTTAAAACATTTTTTAAAATAATAAATTGGAGGTAATAATAATGAGCAACAATTTAATGCTGTTTGAAGGACATGACGTAGAAGTGTTTGAGATAAATGGGATGGTTTATTTTAACCCTTATCATGTAGGAGAGTGTCTAGGTATAGCGAAGGAAACGGTAAGATATCATCTAACTAAAATGAATAATAAACAAGCTGTTAAATTTACAAATTCGGATGTTGGTTTAGCAAACATCCGAAAATTAAATAATGCAGGGGAGAAGTTTCTTACTGAAAGCGGAGTTTATAAAATAGCATTTAAGAGCGAAAAACCAGAAGCAGAAAAATTTACAGATTGGGTAACTGATGAAGTTCTTCCTTCTATAAGGCAAACAGGAGCTTACATTTCAGAGAAGGCTAACACAGAAGCCTTAAAAGAAAACAACCAACCTGAAAAACTAGAAACCATAAATAAATCAGTAGAGCTTGTATCACCTTTGTTAGATGTTGCCGGGGTAGATAATACTATTAAATTACTGGTAGTTAAAACATTATTCTCTAAAGCAGGAGTGGACATACCCATAGAAATAGAAGCAAGGGAAAAGTTCTATGATACCAAACAGATAGCCAAAATGGTTGGAATGTATTCTAAAACAGGCAATCCTGCATTTGGAGCAGTAGGACAGATAATTAAAAAGCTGGATATTGAAGAACATGAGAAAGAGGTTGTATGGGAAAGTAGTGGTTCATGGCAGGGTACTGTGATCAAATATACTGAATCTGTATCTGATAAAGTCAACAAGTGGCTTAAAGAAAATGGATATCCTGTGGACATACCAAGCAAGAACAAAACCTTTCATGTGGTTTACAAACCACTTAGAGAGGTGGCTATATGATGATGGAGGAAAGTTTACGAAGAGTACCTACCACTCAAGAACTTATATATAATCTCAAAGAACTTTCTAAAAATTATTTGGACAACTTCACGACTGATGAAATAATAGCTATAAAAGAAAAACGTATTTCTGAAAGTGAATTTATATCTTTAACAAGGCAAGTTAAAGAAATTATGCTACACTTTTTTTAATATTGTAATTGAAGTGTCAAGACAAAATACAAAAACAGCTGTATAATTTAGGCAATAAGATATGATATAATAAAATAAATATGTGAGCTGTGGAAAGGGTGAATTTGTTGGATAAGGAAATATTAGAATTACTAAAGTCAATGCAGAAGGATATTAAAGATGTCAATGATAAAGTAAATAATTTATCTGAGGGTCAAAATAATCTTACGAATGAAGTTAGCAGTCTTAAAGGCGAAGTCAGAAAAAACTCAATTAAACTGGAAAGTATTGAAAAGAAGATTGATATAATAGCAGAGGTGCAGACAGCACACAAGGAACAAGATGTAAGGGGATTTCAGGGTATTAGTAATTCTATAAAGGATAAGGACAGCTTGATTTCATCAGCAGTTAAAGACATTTCGAAGGACGTTAAAGAACTAAAACAGGGTCAGGATGAAATAAAGGAAGATATTAAAAAAGTTAAGATTGCCACTGGCAATAACTGCATTGAAATTGAATATTTAAAGGCAACTAAATAAATAGAACATAAATAAGCACTTGCTGTAATGGCAGGTGCTTTTGTTATGGGGTGGAAGGAGGTGGCATGATGAATAAAAAGATTTACAAAATTTAAGTTCGGTAGAGCTTGAATTGATTCAGGTTCAAATTAAAGAATTTAAATTGAGCTATTAATAATGTCTTGATTAAGGAGGAATTTCAATGACTAAAGAACAATTACAAATAATACTTACACATGATTTCGGTAAACCAGGGCTTCTTGATGAACAGGAAAAGGAAGTAGCTCTAAAAATATTAGATAACTTAAAAGGAACTGTGGTAATTAGAGCTACTTCTATTTTAGAATTTTGCTTAAAAGCTATTCAGCATAGCGTGGTGTAGTATTATTTAATGATTTTATTTAATAATCCACGATATTCATCATTCTTAGAATCCTGTTCTTTAAGAACTTTTTCAATTTTTGCTGAGGTATCTTGATAGCTTTTAATTAAATCCTCAGGAGTACTGTTTTGGAAATCAAAGGTTCTAAAAACATACTCCTTGGATAGATCAAAAATAAGTTGTTTTTCAAAGCTTTCTGCCATATATTATCACCTTCCCAAAGATGATAATTCTACAAATAAATATTATAACCTTTAACAAATAATGGGATAAGGAGGTGAGGCTAGTGGACAAAGCATTAGAACAAAAGTATGAGGAATTAGAAAAAAGAGTGGCTGCACTTGAAGGACAAGCACAGCCATTAGAAAGTCAAGATATAAAATCTGAATTATTTTCTATCTTGAATACAGCAAGTTTCCTTGTGAATAAAGCATTACCTATGATAATAAGTATGGATGAATTATTTCCCCATAAGCTAGTGGAAGGGGTGAGAATGATGGAAAATCAAGAAATCAGAGAAAAACCCATACAGGAGAACCAACCTCCTATACGGGAAGAATTAAATCAAAATGAGAAATACAAAATAACACGTAAGATTTTTTCTGTTTTTAGTGAAAATAATCTTTCAATCAAACAAGCCAAAGAAATTATGACAGAAACTGTTGATGCTTTAGAAAATATTTATCCTTGGAATAAAAAATAATCATTCAAATTCAAAAGTCCAGTGAGGTTTACGATAACCGTCTGTAATTTCATTAAGAGATTCATGTATATCATTAAGTTTTATTATTGAGTCTTTGAAATCTTGAAATTTATCTTCAGGAAATTTGGAATCGCAATTTTGACAGATTATTGTAGTTTTATCTTTAAAATTATTTGCATCAATATTAAAACTTTCGCCACATTGGCAAGTAAGTTTAACTTTCATCACCATTATCACCTACCTTTTAAAGTGATAATTCTACAAATAAATACCAAACCTTTAGAAGATAATGGGATAAGGAGGTGAGTGCCAAATTATAGTGTTTTGAAATAATCAAATAAATCATTCAGGAAGGAGGCGAGAGTTTGGCTGAAAGAGAAATATATCACTTGGACATTGTGATCGGTGTACAGGGGGATGAATCAAGTAAAAAGAAGATAAGTGCTCTTGACAGATATTTTGAACAGACACAAAAAAGAGCAAATATATTAAATAAAATGTCAGTGTCACCTTCTGCAAAGATAAACGATAGAGCTACCAGCAGGATTGAAAAAATCAATTCAACTTTAAACAAGTTAAATAGGCTTGTAGCTTCTCCTACTGTAATGATTAAAGATAAGGTATCTGGCTCATTGAGTATAATGAGAAGTGGAATAAATAAAGTAATATCTGCAGCCACATCACTCCAAGGTGTACTTTTAGGAGTTGGTGGTACATGGGCTGGAATAATAAAACCCATGCAGCTATCTGGGGATTTTGAACAAACCCAGATAGCATTTACTACAATGCTTAAAAGTGCAGAGCAGGCAAATTCATTCCTGACTCAAGCTCAAAATATGGCGAATGCAACACCTTTCGAATTTCCACAATTAGCTGATGCAAGTAAGAAAATGCTTGCCTTTGGGTGGGATGTTAAAAGTATTCTGCCTGATTTATCTACAATAGGAGATGCTGCATCTGGACTGGGGCTTGGAGCCGAAGGAATAAATCAAATAACTTTGGCACTCGGTTTAATAATATTATTTGGCCGAGTTATAAATCGGATAAAAACGGTGAATCCTAAAGGTTTTAATAAAACCTATGGTAATACCGTGCTAAGCTTATAGATTACGAAAGGCTATAAGTAGTGTAGAGCGTAGAAGGTGAATAAATATAATCCTTCCAAGAGTACCCGACAACTAATATTAAAGGTTGTCCTTTTTATTGGTTGAAAATGTACGCCGAACTGGGTATGAAATGACATACCGATAACCAATGAGGGAAACCTCCAGATTATGAGGATAAAAAGTCTCATAGATAACAAAATTGCAAATGAAAGCAAAAGGGAGAGTCCAAGGGGATGAGATTCTTCAATTAACAGAGGCAGGAGTTCCAGCTGCTAAAATACTTCAGGAACAGCTTGGGTTGACAGCTGAACAAGTAGGTGAAATAGGTAAGCAAGGGCTTGAATCAGATAAAGCTATAAAAGCATTGCTTACGGGAATGAATCAAAGATTTGGTGGAATGATGCAGAATCAAGCCAAAACTGCACTTGGATTAATGTCTACCCTTAAAGATACTCTGGATAATAAATTTTTAACTCAATGGGGTAATGGATTATGGACTGGAATAAAACCAGGGCTAACTAAAGTTACAACATGGCTTGATAAAAATGACAAAAAGGTTACTGAACTTGGAAAACTATTCAGAAAAGCTGGAGAAAATGTAAGTACTTTTATAGGTGGTGGACTTGAGAAAAGCCAGCAGAGGTTAAGTAAATTAATGGATAGTAGCCAGTGGAAAAATGCTGATTTTGGGGGAAAGATAACGCTTGCTTGGGATAAGGTTATAGCTGAACCTCTTTCAAGTTGGTGGAGTGGTGATGGTAGACCTAAAATAAATAAAGTTGCCAGTGAAATGGGTTCTAGTATAGGAAGTGTACTTGGAGGGGGAATAATAGCTGTATTAGATGCTTTCTCTGGTGGAGATGATATAAATAAAACTGGAAATACAGCAGGTAAATCCTTCTTAGATGCATTTCTCAAAGCTTTTAATACTGATGAAATTATAAAGAAGCTTTTAACTGCTTTTAAAGATGCTAATTTAAATGCTGTAAAAAATCCAAATGCTGAAAGTATTACTAAAGCTATGATATTAGATTATGGCTTATATGCCGCAGGTGGTGGCGCTATAATAAAAGGCGGTGCAAAAGCTGCCAAAGGTGCATTTAAGCTAGGTAAGTGGGCTGTTGGTAAGAAGGGAGCCAAAACTGCTTCAAATGCTGCCGAAGAAATGGCAGGTACAGCAGGAAGTGCTTCAAAAGCTTCAAGTACTTCCAGTAAAGCATCTAAGCCTTTTTCAGAAGAAATAAACAGATTAAAATCTAATGTTGATAAAGCTAGAGAAGAAGCTAAATTTTCTGGTAGAAATGCAAATACAAAGAAAGATGCATATAACAAAGCCAGAGATACGTTTAAATCTACTAGGAATGCTGATAATACTTCTGATTTAAAGAAAGCAGCATCGGATTTTAGAAAGGCAGTAAATGAATCCGCAAATGCAGAAAAATTAAGAAAGATAAATCAGGACAAGTTAAATAAAGCTATAAAGGAGTACAATGATTTTGTAAAGAAGTCAAAGGATGTTAAAAATGTAGGTAAAGACGTATCTGAAGTAACTAGGATGGGAAGTGGTTTAAGCAAAGTAGGAAAGGTTGCTAAAAAGGTTCCTTTGCTTGGTGCAGGGCTTACACTCGCGGGTGCAGGTATTGATATAGCAACGGCTTCTGATAAGAAAAAAGCTACTGTTGGGGCAGCAGGCAATATTGCCGGAGGAATAGCTGGAGGGGTAGCTGGTGCAAAAGCAGGAGCCACACTTGGTGGAGGTATTGGTGGAGTTATAGGTTCTATAATTCCCGGTGCTGGAACTGCAGCAGGTATGGCCGCAGGAGGTGCCATAGGGGGCACTATAGGAGGAGTAGCCGGAAGTATAGCAGGTTCAATAGGAGGAGAAAAAGCCCTTGATTGGATATATGATAAGACAGGACCAGCAGTTAATTATTTAAAGAAAGGCTTTGGAAATGCTAAAAAGTCCGTTCAAACATCATGGAATAATTTTGGGACTTGGTTTGGTAATAAAGTAGGTACTCCTCTTAAAAATGGTGCCATAAATACTATAAACTTTACTGTTGGTGCTTTTGCCATGGGAAAAGATGCGGCTGCTAGAGCCTGGGCACCTTATGGTCAATGGCTTAGTAATAATGTATTTACTCCAATTAAAAATAAAGCTTCTGAATCAGGGAAATGGGTTGGCGATAAAGTAGGAGAAGGTAAGGCGTGGGCTTCAAATAAATGGAGTGACTTCTCAACTTGGTGGGGAACTAATGTGTCTGAACCAGTAAAAGGATATGCTTCATCTGCTGGCCAATGGATAGGAGAAAGATTTAATGACGCTAAATCTACAGCTCATACTGCATGGACCGGCTTCTCTGGATGGTGGAGTGAAAATATTGGAGAGCCAACAAAAAGTGTGGCTACTACTGTTGGAGATTGGATAGGAAGTAAGCTTAGTTCTGGTAGAAAAACAGTAGAAACAACTTGGTCTAATTTTTCTACTTGGTTTAAGGAACATATAGGTGGTCCTGCATATGCTCTCCTAGAAAAAGTTATGACAAAAGGAGAAAGTGTAACCGGATTACACACCAAAGCCAATGGTGGTATTGTAAATGGTCCAGAGGTTACTTTAATCGGTGAAGCAGGAACGGAAGCAGTTATTCCTTTATCAAGCTCTAGAAGAAATAGAGGACTAAGCTTATGGCAGCAGGCAGGAAGAATGTTAGGAGTAAGAATGTTTGCCAACGGTGGTATTGTAGGAGGTGGCTCAACTGGAACAGGTAAAGTCGCAAAAGCTACAGCTAATATATCCACTTCCATTGCCCTTGGAGATGATTCACTAACTCAATTTAAAAAGTATGGTAACAAGATAAATGATAATTTAAGTAGTGGAATTTTAGATAATAAAAAAGTATCAACCAATTCAGTGAATAGAGTTACAAATGAATCTGGTTCGATACTTAATTTATTCTCAAGAACTGGGCATGTGTATGGCGGTGCCATAATGAACGACTTTGCACAGGGTATAAGGGCTGCAACGTCAGATGTAACAAGTGCAGTAAAAATTCTCACAGATAAAGTAATTGAGGAATTCAAGACAGGCTTTGAAATACATTCCCCATCTGCGGTTATGACTAGACTATCTAAATTTATCCCACAAGGAGTTATAAAAGGAATGACATCTATAGATATTAAATCGTTTATAAAAAGCTGGATTGGAGATATTTCATCCATGGCCGGTGGCATGAGTGGGAATGTATCTGGATGGTTGGCATCTGCACTAGCTGTAACAGGCACACCTATGTCATGGCTTCCTGGATTATTAAGGTTAGTTCAGGCTGAATCTGGAGGAAATCCACTGGCCTATAACAGTATAAGTGTAGGAGGGGAACATGCAACAGGATTGCTTCAAACATTGCCTTCTACGTTTAGAGAGTTCATGGTCAAGGGGCTTAATAATATATTGAATCCTGTACACAATGCAGCAGCAGCCATAAATTATATAAAAAGTAGATATGGAAGTGTTTTTAACACTCCTTTGTTTAAGGGTGGTTCATATGTCGGATATGCAACCGGTACAGACAACGCAAAGAAAGGTCTGGCCAGAATAAATGAAAGAGGTTGGGAATTTGTGGACTTCACTGGAGGAGAACAGGTGTTAACTCATAATAAATCTGTGGGTCTAATGGAAAGGGCTGCAAATTCAATAAACAGGATAAAAAATGCTGTATCTGGACTAAGTTTAACAGGTACTGAAAATAAAGATATTCCTGAAAACTTAAGTTATTATACTTCCCAACCACAGGTAGCTATGGCTGGAACTAGCTATGGAGATATAAATATTGATGTAGAAAATAATTTTAGTAGTGACCTAGATATTGATACCATAGTAATACAAGCCACAAAGAAATTTGCTACAGAATTTAGAAAGACGTTACAAAATTTGAAGAGGTGAGGATAGATGAGTAATGAAAAATTACAAGATGTGAATAAAGAAACGACTGCTTCTGAAGTACCAGCTCAGAAGCAGTTCCAATTTACTGAACATGAAATATTCTGTGTAGCAAGTCATTTACAAATGTATATAGATCGAGTGGAAAATAAACTTGAAGATTATAATCCATGTAATACATGCAAGTTTGTTAGAGATTGCTTTAAAAGTGATTTTATTTATTCAGATGTAATGAATAAATTAGTTCATATAACAGGTCTGGATTATCTTATTTGGGCACGAGTTATGAATACAAAACTGGAGCAACAGGAACAACTCAATAAAGGCGAGCTTGAATGTATTTATCGTCACTTAAAAATGTTTATTTTTACTTGCTGGGATAAGAAAAAGAATGTACCTGATGCATGTGTTGGATGCGGCCACTATTGCAGCGAAAACAAGCAAACCCTCAATCCATGGCCGGCATTTTATAAACTGTCTAATTTAATTGATACATCTTACTCAGGTGGACAAGGAGCATCTAAGTAAACAGGACAGCGTCCCCATCTATCTTTTGAAGGATATGGACAGTTTTTTACTTTATTGCAGAAATAAGAACCTTTTTTATATCCGGGCATTCCAGTGCCAGTCATATCAAATTTTATATAGTCAATGGATATACAATGGGGTTCATTTAAATAAGGACACTCAGAACTAAAATTATAGGTTAATGTTATTTGCATGTTCATCACCTCCTTTTAGGTGATAATTCTACAAAATAATACCAAAACCTTTAGAAGATAATGGAATAGGGGGTGATTTTTTGGACTTTAGCAATATAGTTGATGTTATACAGGATGCATCTAAATCTGTACTAAATGCACTTGACAGGGTTGCCAACAGCAATTTTGATGTGTACCTAACAAATACAAAAGATAGTGAGACTTTCCATTTTCCAGTCAACCCCTTAAGTCTCACAGTCAACAGGGAGAAGAAATATAGCACTGCCGATATAGTGGACATAGGGGAAATAGACATAAGCGACAAAGGCACTAAAATAAAGGAAATAAGCATGGAAACCTTAATTCCAGATGTCTATGAACCTTACTGCAGGTATACAGATATAGCCAATTCAAAAGAAACTATTGAGAAGCTTGAAAAGTGGCAGGAACAGGAGGAGGCATTAAGATTAATTATAACTGTTATAGGCTTTAACAGCCTGGTAAAATTAAGCACCATGAATGAAGAGATAAGACCGGAAGGACTTAATAATAGCAGATACTTTACATTTACATTCAGGACACATAGGGACCTTAAAATATCCCAGGTCGATTCCACTCTTCAAGATAATAGACAAACTACTACGGAAAGTAGTGGTGCAAAGTATTCCCACAGGGCAGGAGAGTGGATAATAGTTACCGCAGATGTTTTGAATGTGAGAGATGGACCTGGAGAAAGTTATGGAATAAGGGGAACAGTTAAAAAGGATGAGTGCTATAAGATTGGAAGCATACAGGGTAATTGGGCAGATATATACTGGAGCAACCATGGAGGCTGGATTTGCACTGATTATGTTAGGTAGGTGATACTATGATAAGTATAATCGCAAAAGATAATTATAAGGTTGGCAATTTAAATGAGGGTGTTACCCTGCAGGAAAGCATAGATTCCATAGCATATATGGCCACAGTCAAGCTGATTGAAACTGAACAGCTCCAGAGCATACAGTTTGTTAAAGGCAATGGTATTGAAATATGGGATACTCCCTTTAATGGAAGCACTGATGTAAGGGTGTTTAAAGGTGTTGTATGGGAAAGGGATCGAAACAGAAAAGAGCATTACCTGAACCTTGAATGTAAGGAGAGAACAGTCTATCTTGAAAATTCAGAGGATGAGTACCAGCACATAGAGGGTCAGACCGCCACTCAGAGGATAACAAGGTATGCAGGTGACTGGAATATACCTATAGGAATTTTTGCAGATACAGGAATAGGGCTTGCCAAGAATATATACAGAGGTGGCGATAAAATTCTTGACATGATATTTAAAGACCTGAAGGAGACAGCCCAGAAAGGCGGTAAGCTCTACAAAGTCAGGATGCAGGAAGATAAACTGGATCTGATTGAGATAGGTACAAATACTACTGTATGGAAATTAGAATCCATAGCAGAGGAAATAGAGGAATACAGTTCTCTCGAAGGTGCTGTAACCCAGGTAAAAGTTTTAGGAACACAGCAGGATGAAAGCTTATCGCCCGTCATTGGTATCTATGAAAAAGAAACCAGAGGTTATGGTACTTTAAGAAAGATAGTTCAGGACGACAAGGTAACAAATGCAGATGAAGCCAAGAAAAAAGCAGATTCCATTTTTAGCACAGGTGAGGACTATATAAATATAAGCTGTGGCGTTGATATAAATACCATAAGGGCAGGGGATAAAGTAAGCCTTGATGGCGTTGAACTATATGTGGCAAGTGTTACACACACTTTGGGAAGCAGTGGGAAGATGGAGTTAACCGTTGGAACTATGGATTATATAAGGAGGAAGTTTTATGCGGGAGATGGAGGAACTAGCTAGTACAATGAAAGACCACACTAATAAATCTGTAAATAATGCTGTTTCGGGACTTGGCGTTGAATTTGGCACTATGACAGAAGCAGGGTTGAAACTTGATAACTTTAAACATGAGATAACGGATTACAAGGTACTTGACTATTTAAAACTGGATAAGGATTATTTTACTCAAACTGATGTTGCTGGAGGAGAATACAGTCATTCACATAATGTAAAAACTCCAGAAATGTTAAAACCCCTGAAGTCAGGTGACAGGGTATTGGTTGCCCAGGTAGGAAGTGAATTTATAGTTATAGGGAGGGTGAGAAATGCCTAATCTATTTCCGGATAGTGATTATACAAATGATACCACATCATCAAGTACTAGTACTACCAGTGGTAATAATAGTGATGCAGGATATAAAGGTTCCTATAAATTTGACTTTAACAAGGGTGAATTTGTAAGAAACCCGGATGGAACTTTAGCAAGATGTAACAGACTGGAAGCTTATGAACAATGGTGCAATAAAGCAATGAATACTCCTGTGGGATTTAGAGCTTACAGTAGATTATACGGTCATGAATTGGATACCTTGTCGGATTCACTGTATTCAAGGGAAGCTATAGAACTTGAAGTTAAAAGAATGACCACAGATACATTGATAGTTCATCCCATGACCAAGGATGTAAAGGACTTTGCTTTTACCTGGCAGAACAATGGGGAATTGTATTATGATTACACTGTAATTACCGTAGATGAAGAATCAATTGACATGAATAATACAACGAAGGTGGGGTGATTATATGGCAGACTTTGAAATGCCCGATTTTCTTAGCGAAAATGCAGATACCATACATGCACGAATGCTTAAAAAAGCTCCTAAAGATGTAAATACCATTGAAGGGGATTTCTTCTGGGACAACACAAGACCCACTGCGGATGAAATGGCAACTATACAATATAAACTGCAGAGATTTTTAAAAATAGCTTTTCCTCAAACAAGTTATGATCAATATTTAGATTATCTCGGAGAGTTAAAAGGACTTCCTAGAAATGCGGCTACATTTAGTACTGGAAAAATAAAAGTAACTGCTGTTCCTGGTACCCAAATTGTAGAAGGTAAAATTGCTTGTACCGTTGCTACGGAAGACAAGACAAGCATAGAGTATAAATTTCAGGAAACTAAAACTATAGATTCTACGGAAACAGCTTATATAGATGCAAAATGTACACAGGCAGGAAGTATAGGTAATGTTCCTCCAGGGAGTATAACTATGCTTTTAACTCCTATAAACGGGGTCAAAAGTGTAACCAATGAGGAACAATTTAAAGGTGGCACTGATATAGAAGATGATACCCATTATTCGCAGAGGATTACAGAGGCAGAACAGCAGGAGAAGCTTAGTGGTGCCGATAGCGATTACATAAGATGGGCACAGAAGGTTGATGGAGTAGGGTATGCTTATCCTGTATCGGAATGGAATGGTCCAGGTACAGTTAAAGTTTTAATCCTTGATAAAAACGGACAGACTGCCACACAGGAACTTATAGAAGCAGTACAGAATTATATTGCTCCAATAGTTCCACCAGGGCAAAACAGGGGAGGACTGGCACCTATAGGGGCAATAGTAACAGTTGCAACAGCCTCTATTTTAAATCTTAGTATTAAAGCTGATTTCATATTTACAAGTGGATATGATCCGCCTGAAGTACTTACAAATATAAAAAATGAAGTAAATAACTATGTTACAAAGGTGGATTTAAGTGAAACCATACTATTTAAAGCAGTTGATTCTGTAGTAGGTTCTTTTATTTTGCAGAAGAAAGGAATTGATAATTATTCTAATCTAACTGTAAATGATGAAACTGTAGATATAACATTAAATGAGCAGGTTGCAGTAGTAAATGAGGTGGTAGCAAATGGAGTCTCCTAGAGGACAGCAGATGATTAAATATATATCGCCTGATTCACAATCAAGTGCTATAGAACAATCTATATATGAAGCCATAGGAAGTGAATTTGACAATACAGACAGTATTATAGATGAAATACTAAAGCAATTTTTTCCCCAGACTGCTACATGGGGACTTACATGGTGGGAAAAAAGATTAGGGCTTCTAACGAATTTAAGCGAAGATATAGAAAAAAGAAGAAAGAAGGTAATTGTAAAGCTTCAGACTAGATGGCCCATGACACCTTTAAATATGGCTAAAATAATCAGTACTTACACAAATGCAAGTGTTCATATAACAGAAAATGTGGCTCCATATACATTTCAGGTTGATTTGCTTAGTAGTAGTGGTTTCCCTGAAGATTTAGTGGAGTTATATAAAACTGTTAAGAGGATAAAACCGTCCCATCAATCTGTCAAATATAAGATGACATCTGTAACAAACATGAATATTTATTATGCTGCAGCTTCTATATCTGGTGAAACAATAACAGTATATCCATGGACACCAAGAGAAATAGAATCCAGGGGGAAAATTAATGTTGCAACAGCAGTAGCAAACAATACTGAAACAATAACCGTATATCCAAAGGAGGGATAAGCCTTGGCAGAGAGTTTTTATACAATACTTACCAATGTGGGAAAAGCTAAGATAGCTAATGCCACAGCATTAGGAACAAAGGTGAATTTTACTACTTTAAAAGTAGGAGATAGCA
Source organism: Clostridium kluyveri DSM 555 (assembly GCF_000016505.1). Classification (NCBI taxonomy): domain Bacteria; kingdom Bacillati; phylum Bacillota; class Clostridia; order Eubacteriales; family Clostridiaceae; genus Clostridium; species Clostridium kluyveri. The sequence goes on along the minus strand of NC_009706.1, from coordinate 2,006,873 downwards.
ACGGTACTTATTATAACCCTACAGAAGCACAAGAGGATCTTGTCCATACTGTATGGCAGGGGAATATAAATTCTATAACTACAGATCTGGATAATCCCAATTGGATATTTATTATTGTACCAATTCCATCTAATGTAGGGGGGTTTACAATACGTGAGGTTGGCATATTTGATGATGAAGGGTATATGCTTGCTGTGGGTAAATATCCTGAAACATATAAACCACAGGCAGCAGATGGAAGTACTAAGGAAATAACGATAAGAACGATACTTGAGGTCTCTAATTCTGCAAGTGTTACCCTAAAAATAGACCCAACGGTAACCTTTGCTACACAAGAGGATATACAGGAATTGAGAAATCAGATACAAAATATATCTTTCCCAGTAACTAAAGTAAACGAAAAAACCGGCAATGTAGTATTGAAAGCTTCTGATATAAAAACAGATGATGGCACCACTTTGGAAGAAGTTAATAGTAATTTTAAGTCGCATGAGGCAGATAATGAGACAGAATTTAGTAATTTAAATGCTAGAATAAATAATTTAAATACCAACGATATACAAGTAAGAAATGAAATAATGGATGTAAAGTTAAAACTTAAAGAACAAACAGCAATAGACTTTGTGAACAAAACAGGTGTAGGTTTTTATGATACATTTGCAGATAATTCTAATATAGCTCCAGAGACTACAGCTTCCTATGATTCTGAAAATAAAAGAGTTAACTTTCCTAGCGTCGAACCTTACACAGTGAAAGCTACATCTGATTATAACGGTGTAGCTTTAATTAATGTAGATAAAGTTGTGGGAGTAGGAGATAAAATTGATAATACAAATGTAATAACTAATGTAAGTAGTGTAAATAATTCAGTTACTTATGATAGGGCAACTCCTGTAAGTGTAGTTAATAGTGGTTATACTACAAGTGCTACAGCTAGACCACAAGTGCTTAGTAATGGGTGGATCGTAACTTGTGAATTTGATAGTACAGGCGGAAATCTTTATTTTAAAGTCTCTAAAGATAACGGTGCATCTTTTCAAGCATTATGTAGCGTATTATCAATAAGTACAACTACTTATTTTGCAATGTGTAGTTATGGTACTAACATTTATGTTATATTCACAAATTCAACTAATGTATTTAAAGTTATATTTGATGTTACAACAGTTACAAATGCCAGTCAAAATATAAATTCAATTGACTCGCAAACATCTATAGGTGCAGGTTGTTCAATAGCAGTATCTTCTACAGGGACTCTGACAGCAGCATGGTGTTCTAAAAATTCCAATTATTCAAATACTAATAATATTAGAAGTGCGAAATCAATAGATGGAGGAATTACGTGGACTAAACAAGATGGAACCAGCGGAGTTGATCAAGTAACTGTTAGGGGTGCAACAACTCTTGGATATGTTAATCCATATGTACAATATGATAAAAATAATTCCCCAATAATATTTAGTTCATATGATTGTAGTGCATATAAAATATTAGCACAAATATATAATGGTTCTTCATGGAGTGAAAAAACGGCATATACAGCAGAGTCTACTTCTTATACCCAAGCACATCCAACAGCAACTTTACAAAAATATGGTACAAATGCAGGACGTATTTGGGTAGTGTGGCATGGGTTAGATAATACAGATACGTCGGTATTTAATATTTATTTATCTTATTCAGACGATAATGGAATATCATGGAGTTCGAAACAAAAGTTAACATCAGGAAATTCGTATGAACAAGCATATCCTTCTATAACAAGTGATATAAATGGGTATGTATATATATTATGGCATGGTGTAAATAGTGCAGTTAGTACTTCATATAAACAAATTAAACAAATTATATGGAACGGTTCTTCTTGGAGTTCCCTAATTAGTGTAACGTCGGTTACAACAAATCAATGCTTATATCCTTCAACTTGTGATAATTATAATAATTTCACTAATCCAATTACTATATGGCAAGATAGTCAAAATACAAGAGTTGCTTTTTATGGAAAGTGGACAATAGGAACAATAACATATGATATAACCTTAACTGACCCTGTTACTGTTTCAGAAAATGAAGAATTACTTATATACCCCATAGAAAAAATGTTGAAAATGAAAGATGAAGCATTTGATACTTTCAATGATTTAGACTTGAGTTTATATGTAGATAAAATAAATAAGGCAACGATAAAAGGAGCTGTAGACAATAGTACCACAGTAATTACAGGTGCTACAGATAAAACATTGACAGCAGGGGATAAGTTGCTTATGGATGGGGTGCTTAATGAAGTACTAAATGCTACTGGAAATTTTATAACTAATACAGTTACAGATGCCACAGTGGTAAATCAAGCTTATGACACGAGTGGAAACGGTGGGAGGAAGCTTGTTAGACTAAGTAATGGGTGGTTGGTTGCTAGTTGTTTATGTAGTACTAGTCAAATTAAATTTTATATTGACAAGAGAGACGGCAATGGATTTATACCCTCCTGTACTATATACGCCGGTGCAGCTATATCAAGTTGGGCTATACAATCTAAGGGTAATATAATTTATGGAATACATTGTACAACATCAAGCAAAGGATCAGTTTGTACATTTAATTTTGATGCTACTACAATAGGTACGACAACTATCGATACATCATTAACTGCTTATAGTATAGATTCAACACAAACAGATACAGAAGGAGGTTGTTCATTAGTAGTAGATTCAACAGGAAATTATCTTCATGCAGCGTGGAGTTCCAAAAATTCTACTTACCCAAATTCGTTCAATATTAGATATTGTAAAGGAACCATAAATTCAGATGGAAGTGTGACTTGGGGAAGCGTAAGACAGGTAACTTCTATAAATGCAAGTGACTATAATATAACTACCCCTACAATAATATTAAGACAGGATAATAATCCCGGTATAATTTCTAGTTATGTAAGTTCATCGGCAAATTATATAAGATTTGATTATTATGATGGTACTGAGTGGCATACAGGAGAGATTCAAATATATTCGGGGGGTGCTTATGCTCAATCTAACCCATGTGCAATATTCGTTCCGCAGAGTATAAATGGACTAGCAAATGGTCGTATTTGGGTTAGTTGGGTAAGTGGCGATTCTTCTGATAATAATGCAATAGGAGTGTCCTATTCAGATGATAATGGGGCAACATGGAGTTCTAGAACAAAATTAAGTGGAAGTATTTTTTATGCTCCAACTATAGCTTTCAATACTGATAATGAAGGATTTATACTTTGTTATAATAATGATTCCAATATTTACCGAACTACTTGGGACGCTTCCACAGGATGGAGTGGAGTAGTGTCTATAATATCTGGAGGTGGGAAACAGTACCCCAGTGCAATCGGTGAAATATTTAATTTTACAATTCCTTTATTTATATATAAAGATGGTCAAACGGGGCAAATAGGAGTTAAATTCAGGGGTAGATGGACAGTGGGCGAGGGGTATACCCTAACAATGCAAACTCCCACAACACTTACAGACGGACAACAAGTTCCTATTGCAGATTTCGAAGTTAAACAAGAAGATGTTGATTTAGAATTAGATAACATAGACACTGAAAAATTCATATTCAAAGGTTCCAATCTAAATACAGATAATGCGAGTATAAAAATTTTAGGAAAAGATAATAAATTAAATGCCATTGCATATGCGATAGCATAAAAGGAGGAAAATTTATGGGTAGATATGTAAATGTTACAGTTGTAAATAAAATACAAAAGGAGAAAGAAGATGGTAATACTTTACAAAGCTTAGGACAGCAATTAGCACAGGAAAAATTAAAAAATATACAGAAGGATGTAGTTATTGATGGTCTAGGGCAGCAGGTAGCTAATTTGAAATTGCAAGTTATTCAATTACAAGGAGGTACAAATTAATGAGTATAAATTTTACATTTTGGCAAATGGCTTTCAATTATAAGTGGGTGGATGCTACAGCATTAAAGATAGCTGTAAAAACAGATACTAATTTATTTGGTGAAATCACACAAGATGAATATAAGCAGATTACTAATATAGATTACGTTGCATAATAAAACACAAAGGCAAAATAGGAGCTAGAGATAGCTTTTTTATTTTGCTAAAATGTAAAGGTACCTTGACAGAACTAAATAGGATATTTATAATTAATGTAAAGGTACCTTGTCATAAATGGGGTGGTTAAATGCAAAATAAGATTGAAGAGCTTAGAAAGCGCATAGGACTTAATCAAGAGAAACTAGCGAAAGCTCTTAAAGTTTCAAGGCAAACAATTAGTTCAATAGAAACAGGCAAGTATAATCCCTCATTAGAATTAGCATTTGCTATTTCAGATTATTTTGGAAAATCAATTGAGGAAATTTTTATTCATGAAAGGAGAGCGAAAAATGAAAAAAAGTAATTTATTTATAGGTCTGATATACCTGTTTGTAGGAATTGTTTGCTTAGTCATTGTATTAAATTTTGAGTCAAAAATGGAGAGCTTATTATCTGGGTTTGCAGGAGCAGGAATTTGTAGTGGAGCAGTCATCTTATGGAAATATTTTTATTGGACGAGACCAGAAAATAAAGATAGGTATAAAGAAAAAATTGAGAATGAAAATATTGAAATACATGATGAAAGGAAAACCATATTGAGAGATAAATCTGGAAGATATGCGTATATTATTGGAATGATAATGATATCTGTATCTATAGTTATCTTTTCTATAATCGGAAGTCTTAATATAATGGAAAATTCTAAGTTAATAATATTATATTTAGGTGGATTTTTAGTATTCCAATACATTATAGGAATTTTAATTTTTAAACACCTTAACAAAAAATATTAAGTAAATATTTTAGATTAGAAAAGGAAAATAAATTTTAATATAAGATATGAACGAGATCTATAGTTCAATATTCATATTTCAAAGATAATACGTCATAACACATTCAGAGTTTTGGAGAAATCCAGAGCTCTTTTTAATGCCCAATTTATTTAATAAAATATTAGTAGCATAAGCAAATAATGAATGCTTATTTTTACTATTAATTTCATAGCATTATAATTTTTATATTGAACAAAATATTAAGGATATTACAGTAAATCTCATTTAGGGAGGAATAAGTGCTATGGGTGAAAAACATTGTTCTTCTTGTGGAAGCAAACAAGAAAAAGAGAGAAAAGAAAATAATTCTAAAACTAAACATAGCAAGAAGACACAGAAAAAAGATTGATGTTAAGATTAATCTAAAAATATCTAACTCAAAAGAACTTGGTTTAACCAGGTTCTTTTATTTTACACAAAACTAGGAGGTGCACTATGAGTGAATGCTATGACGGGAAATTGTGTGAAGAGAAGCATGAACAAATAAAAGAAAAACTAGGAACGCATGATAAGAGGTTAGATAACCACTCTGATAGATTGGATGAGCTTGAACGAAACGAGACTGAGAATAGAACGGAAATTAGGAACTTAATAAAAAAGATGGATGATTTCATATCAACAATCAAATGGGGACTTGGTATATTTGTCACAGTCTCTATTTTTGTTATGGGAATTTTATTAAAAAAATAAAGGAGATGCAAGTAATATGTTACCAATCACAAGAAAAATATCACCTTACAACCATTCAGCAGGAAATAGCATTAAGTTTATAGTTATGCATGACACAGGAAATTATAAGGATACTGCTCTGGCAAATGCTACTTATTTCAATGGAGGGGATAGACAGGCCTCTGCACATTATTTTGTAGATGATACTTCCATATATCAGGTTGTAGAAGATTCCAATGCAGCATGGCACTGTGGAGATGGTCATGGAGCTTATGGTATTTCAAACTATAATTCCATAGGTATTGAAATGTGCAATTCCGGTGGGTATATTTCCGATACAACCATAAATAATACTCTGGAGCTTGTAAGAAGTTTAATGAGTAAATATGGTGTTTCTATTAATAATGTAGTAAGACATTATGATGCCAGCAGGAAAGACTGTCCGCATAATTTAAGTGCTAATAATTGGGCTAAGTGGAATGACTTTAAGGCAAGATTAGCAAATGGAAGCTCTGTGGATTCTTTGATTACAGAGGTAAAGAATGCGAAACTAAAATCTCAAATAGCAGCACTTCAATACAATATGAATCTTGATTATAATGCTAAACTACAACATACTGACGGTAACATCTATCAGGAAACCTTGGACAACCTCAAAAGCATTGGAAATATCATTGCAAAAGGTCACAAGTCCCATATAGTTCTCTGGTTACAGCAGAAATTAGAAATGTGGGGTTATTTAAAGAAAGGAAGCTATACAGATATGATTTATGATGAACCAACTTTTCAAGCTGTAACTGAACTACAGAAGAGGTGGGAAAGACCGACAGATGGGGTTTTAAGACTGGAGACATGGAGTGTATTTTTGAATAATTAGGGAGCTGAAAGGCTCTCTTTTTAGATTATAAATTATGGAGGTAAAAACAAATGAAAGAACAAATATTAAGCATGGGAGTACAGTTTATTATAGGTGTGTTTGGAATTATAGGAACCTTTGTACTCAAGAAGGTTGCAGATGCAGTAGAGGTTCAGAAACAGGCTCTTGCAGCTAAGAAAGATGCATATAATTACAATCGTGCTCTTAATATTGGAAATGGATTGTACTATGCTTTAGAAGATGAATTTAAAGATTTAGCTAAAGCAGGGGAACAGAAAAAGGCTGAAATGGAGAAAAGGCTGCTTGAAATAATACCAGGGCTTACACAGAATGAATTGGATGCTATAAATAAAGAGGTTTGTAATGGGGTTATCAAGATAGGGGAAGGGATATTGACACCTATTCAGGTGAAGGAAGGGACTGCAGAAAATACAGATGGTGCAACAGTTCCAGTACAACCAGCTCAATAATTTTAACCCTAGGTCATTAATTTGGCCTAGGGTGTACTTTTTTATAGCAAAATGTTATTATATATTTACATAGTATTATATATTAGTGGGAGGGATGATTGTATGAAATTAATTTACCAAAAGCTAAAATTAAATAAAAAGACAATTGTAAATTTAAATGAATTAAAGAAAGCATATTGGGACAAGCAGCCATTAATAGGAATTAGCACGTCAGATATTGATAAGATGAAAAATGACTGGGATAAAGTTGGAGGAGATTTAAAGTGGGCAATAAAAAGATATCAGGAGGACTACAAGATGGTGAAATAAAGCCAGAAGAAACTTCAAAAGAAGAAAATGGAGAAGAGATTTTACCTAAAGAAGCGGAAGGGATTCCACAAGAAAAAGTAGAAGCTTCTGAAATACTAAACAAAGAAGACTTAAAAAAAGAAAACAGAACTTTAAAAAGAAAAGTATTTAGAGGATCAATTTTTACAGGCCCCCTTCCGCCTCCAGAAATTTTTGAGAAATACGAAAAAGTATGTCCTGGTGCAGCTGATAGAATAATATGTATGGCGGAAAAACAAATGAACCATAGACATAGTTTAGAGGAAAAGTTTTTAGATTCAAGTTCGAGGAATAGTATCGTAGGAATAATATCTGCACTTATTGTGTCAATTACTGTGATTGTTGTTGGAGGGGTATGCATAGTAAAGGGTTACTCTATATCGGGAACTATATTTGGAGGAATGGGAATAGCAACTATTGTAACGACCTTTCTTAGAAATACAAAAATGAAAAATGAAAAATATGATAAAGATGTTGAAGTAGATGATAATGCGGATATCGAACATAACAAAAATAAATGATTAAAGTAAATGTATATTAAACTAATTAATGAGTGGTAGTATATGTTCAAAATTATTTTTAAGGTTATCTTTGTTTTACATAGCAAAAGCCCTGGTGAACTCCAGGGCTTTTATAGATTAAAACATATTGAAACGATATTAAAGAGATAACATAGTAGTTTTGTAAGCATTAATTATTATATCCAAATTCAATAAATTCAAAACAAAAGAAAGCTTTATGCCTTGAAACCATTTACACGCCTTGTAAAATCATATATCATATACTTATAAGGCTAACCCCCTTAATTAATTTTTCACAACCTAAAATAAGTTTAGTTTTTTTAAATCAACACTCCAAATAGTATGATTATCAACCAATCATACTATTTTTTTGAAAGTGTATAGACGGGGTTGAGAGAAATTACAATCTGGTGGGGAAGTATAAGGATAAGGAACTACAGGTATGGTGAGGTGATTATTAGGAATTATTAAAAAAAATAAAGCCTAGATTTATTATGAATTTCCTTTAGGTTAAGGAAAGATGATTCATGAAATTCTAGGTTTTTTATTAATTAGAACAAATAATTTGTTTATTTAATTATCTTTAATTCAAGTTTTTTTTGTTTTGGTTTCATTTTAAAAATTTCATCTGGCAAGCAACATATAGATTGAATATCTTCTTTATTTAAACATATATCTTGAATTGTTTGTTCTGGATGAAGTATTTTATTATCAAATAATAATTCAAAAGCCTCTTTAAAAATTGAAGGTTCTTCTGGTTGCAAAATATCATCTAATGGCTCATGTTTCCACATTTGCTTTAAAGTCATTTGCCTTTGCAGATAACTTATCTGATTATCTGTAAATAAATTGAGTTGTTTGGATCGCATTATCATGGCATTGACCGAAACCTTCCACTTCTCTTTTAACATTAATAAATAATCTACTGAATTATGAATTATCTCCGTTGGAAATGAAGTTATAGGCATTAAGAAGGCACCAGCAAAATAATTCGCTTCAGCTTCAATTCTGTTTAGAACATCTTTTTTATATACATCATTTATTTTCAAAGTTGGATGTAATAATAAATGGCCTAATTCGTGTGCCGCATCAAATCTTGATCTTACAGCAGAACCTTTCTCACTACCCAAAAATATATATCCTTTTCCATTATTCCATTGTGAGAAAGCATCAATTTTTTTATTTTTAAATTTGATTCTACAGATAATAATACCATTCGTTTCTAATAGATCTACCATATTGTGAATAGGGTTATCGCCTAAATTCCAATATTTTCTCACATATAAAGCTATTTCTTCAATAGTTTTGTTGTCAATTGGTTCTTTGTAGGTATAGTTACTTATATCAGGTAAATTTACATCATAAAAATTTATATATTTATTTAGGTACTTATATATATCATCAGCCCATTTAATATAATAGCTGTAAGCATTCTTTATTTTTTTAGGAGTACTTTTCATTGCTCTAAAAAATATGGCACTATTTTCACACGTTCGCTCATTTTCAGATTTATAAAAGAATTGAATTGGAAAATTAAGTGCATTGGACATTTTCTTTAGTACGAATACAGAAGGGTTCATAATTCCTTTTTCGTATTGGGAAATTGCCTGGCTTGTTACTTCTATTAACTCTGATAGTTCTGACATTGATAATCCACGAGACTCTCTTGCTTCTTTTATTCTTGCAGGGACTATATCAAAATTGTTTTTTACCATTCTTATCACAGCCTTTTCTCTTCATTTAAAAGTTCTTTTAATATTGTATCTCGAATTTTAATACCTTTCTTTTTAGTATCTTTATCTTCAGAGCTAATTTTAACAGATTTAAGTTCTAATTTTAAGTCTAGGGAGGATAGAATTTTTTCGAATTTACAGTTTGGTATAATTAGATTTAAAAATTCAAGAGTATCTGCACCACCATATGTAATAATCCCATAATATTTATCGTCTTTAATAGCAGGGTTAGATTGATCTGTAAAATCAAAGATTGTTTGCTTTTCGTCGAAATTATTACAATAGGAAGATTCCAATTTGTACCTTGAACGTGATGGTAAACTGTCTTTATCTTTAGCAGATGCAATGTGTAAAAATATATTTCCAGCTGATAATTCAGGAACATATTCGCCGAAATTATTAGTTTTTTTCATTCTGCATTTAAAAGGGAAATTTTCGGGTAATAAATCCAATTCAAATTGATAATATATAGCTTTTGTGCGTATTCTAGGTAATATAGGTTTAAAATATTTGCTACTTAATATAGCATAATTATTTTTATACAATTCTCTAAATACTTGTTCGCCAATTTGAATTATAGGATATAATGTACGCCTGAGTGATAAAGTTATTTCATGTTTGATTAACTCATCAGCATTCTTATATATCATCAAAATAAACACTCCATTCTAAAATATGATATAAATAATTTTACATTATTATGATAATTTTATCAAGTATTTTTATATAATAATACTATTTCATCAATAAATTAAATGCTTGGATATAATGTAATTCGAATAAATATAATTTAAATAAAAAGCCCAGGACCAAACCCAGGGCTTTCACAATTAGAACATAAATGAGTGACTTTAAGTATTCTTATGGTATTAACCATTATACCCAACTCTAAGCATTTTATATTTATTTTTCAAATAAAAAAGAGAGCCAAAGCTCTCAAATCTTTTTCCACGTATCATAAAACCATTCCATATTCTTTCTTCCGAATTGTCTTGCAATTTCTTCTTTAACTCTTTCATCATATATGTTTAGATCATAGCCCGGAGTATATATAGCTGCTAACTCAAATACCTTCTCATATAGCAAGTCAAAAAGTTCGTCATTGAACATATCCAAACCTGTAAACACAAACCACTCCCCCTTTTTATTCCATTATACCAGATAGTAGACACAGGGGAGGAATTAGTTCAGAATGTGGTAAAAGGGGCTTAGAATACCCCTTTCTTTCTTTTGCACTTTATAAAAAATAATCAATAGACATATTGAAAGTTTGACATATCTTTTCCAAATTAACGTGCTTAGGTTTTGATAATCCTATTTCGTATTTACATAAAGAAGAATAGCCTATAGAACAAACTTCAGCAAATTCACGTTGGGTATATCCTTTGATCATTCTTAATTTATAAATTTTTTGTGCAATTGTTCTTTCAGGAAGTGTATAATATATTGTAGAGGTAGAGTTTTCAATATCTTTGAATACATTTCTATATGTTGCAGTTTTGTTCATACTGCATGTCCCGTATCAAGAAGTACTATATTTTCCGCAAATTCCTTTAAAGCATATTGCTGGCAAACTTTATTTTTTAGCTTATCCAAGTTTATATCTTCTTTTGGAACTTTAAGAACAACCACACCGTCCTCTTCTAATTTATTTACCAGCTCTTTAGATAAAGTTTCCTTGGCAAGTTTACATGAGCCACTAAAAGCTCCATAATTTCCATCTGTCCTTTCTCCATGGAAATCTTCAGCTCCTGCACAGTTGCTTATACTTATTCTCGGACCAAAAGTTGGACACCTTAGTATACACATGGAGCATCCATTTCCGTATTTCATACAGTTTCCCATAGGACCTGTGGAACCTGTAGTTTCGATAAATACATCACCTTCTTCATATTCCCCATTAGAGGTGTAAACACCTTTAATTTTATTTACTTTCATTTCAACATCTACTACCCGTGATATCAAGTTTAATTTTATTCCTTTAGATAAGATATAGTTTCTTACAATTGGTTCGATTTTGTTTACATCATACAGCCAGGCGTGAGCATGACGTATTGTATTGCGACATATTTAGCGAACTACAGGACGAAGTGTGTGTTTTTTTTTACTTCCCCATAACTGGATATCAACATCACCAGTATTACCGTTCCAGTAAACTTTATCAATTATATTCTCAAGTATAAGTCTTTTCTTAGAAGTGTCTTTTATCATATCAAAAGATGAATTAAATTCATGCAATGATTTTTCTATTATTTCAAAGTTTAATTTCTTCTGTATGTTTTCTTGTTTAGTATCTTTGGATTTCTCCAATTTCAAATTTAATTTTTTTATTTCATTTCCTAAAGATTCAATTTTACTTGTTATAAATTCAGATGCAATAGAATTGTTTGCATTCGTATGAGCTAGTTGCTCCAGCAATGTATTTATTTGATCGCTTTTATCTTTAATTTCTTTAGTTATTGTTTCAGTGAAATTATTTTCAATGGATACAGCTGCTTCATTCTTGGCAACTTGTAATTCTTTTAGTATCTTAGTTGTATTTAGCTGTTTAATATTTTCAATAATGGCCTTTTCAAGCTCTGGACCTTTTACATTAGGATTATCACATCTGCTTTTAGCTGAATGAGCTTTCATTGTACACATATAATAATATATTCTTTCACTTCCATCTTTTTTAGGTCTACCATAGCATACACGCATAGGAGCACCACACAAGGCACATTTTAAAACCCCGGATAATAAAGATTTTTTAGAAGTTCCTTGTCTCGGATTTGCTTTCTTTTTATTTTTATTTAAACGAAATTGAACCTCTAACCATGTATTGCTATCTATAACTCCTTCATGTTTTCCTATAGCAGCAATCCATTCAGTCTTTTTTTTAGGTACATATTTTGAATTACGTTTATTATAGGTCATAATACCATTACCGTTAGGAGTACCACATGTAATTATGCCCGAATCTGATAAATATTTAAAAACTCCATCATCTGATTTAACATACACAGGATTTCTTAAAATATCATTTATAGACATAGATGCAAAATCTCCTCCGTTTTTACCTCTTATATTATTAGATAATAAGTATTTAAGAACTAAGGATATAGAACCAAATTCTATATATTTATTGTAAATTAATTTAACTTTTTTAAGTTCTTCTTTTACAGGGGAGAGTTTATACATAGACTTTTCTTTCATTTCAGAATTGTAATAAAGTATTTTTTGGGAATCAAACCCTAGAGGAGTTTGCCCGCCAAGCCATCTTCCTGTTTTGGCAAGTTGAATCATATTATCTCTAATTCTTTCTGCTATTGTCTCCCTTTCTAGCTGAGCGAATACAGAGGATATATATACCATAGCTTTACCCATAGGAGTGCTTGTATCAAATTGCTCTTTTATGCTTACAAAAGATATATTATGTTGTTGTAGTAATTCTAATGTAGTTGAGAAGTCGGCAACATTCCTGCTTATTCTATCAAGCCGATAACACATAAGAACATCAAATTTTCTCTTTTTTACATCTTTCAATAGTTCTTGGAATTTAGGTCTGTTTGTATTTCCACCGGAAAAACCTTCATCCTCATATATTATAAAATTATCATTTTTTAAATTTAAATTCTTTTCTCCATATTCTTTACAGAGCTGAATCTGATTTTCAATAGATTCACCTTTACCTGTGAATAAGGATTTTCTACTGTATATGGCTGCCTTTATAATAATCACATCCCCATCTATAGAAATACTATAATTTATAAAAATAAATTTAAATGAGTTTAAATTTAATATAATTGTGGTATAATATGTTTAAAAGAAGCCGTTGCGGTTTTTATAGTTTTAAATGTTTAGAGTTTAAAAATGCACTTACTGGAATAGGTGCATTTTTAGTTTTTTGAGTTTTTATCTTCAGCAGTTATAGAAATTTCATTTTCAGTCAACTTACCAACCGAAGACTTACCTTTAATTTCAAGTCTATCTTTTAAATATGTTCCTATAATCACCATAGCTGTTAAGCCAAGTGCTGTAGCACATATAAATCCTAATGCAATGATAGTTTCACTCAAATTTGCCACCTCCTCTGCTGTCAGATTAACCGCAACGACCTCTTTTGTAAGAGATAAATTCTGGGAGGTGGCCAACTAAAAACATTTTTATTCTCTTGGTAAATATTATAACATATTTTAGATATATATTTACTGATTTTGTGCTTGATTATTGTTTCTCCATTTTTCGAATGATTCCCAAAAAGCATCTGCATCTTTTTTAACAGGTAACACATAATCTTTATTTAATATCGACGTAATTTCATCATAGTAATTATATAGCAAATTTAAACTAGTTTCTTCAATTTTAAATTTATATTTTTTAATTTGAGAGTATTATCAGAAATAAAACCATACTGGTTATCAAACCAATTAATATTATGGGATGAATAATTGGGAATTATTCTTTTACTTTCATTTAAACCATCAGTTAAATTATCATCCATATGTTCAAGCATATTGCGAAGCCTCTTTTTAGTAATATAGTCATCGCTACTTTTTATTTGTTTTGATTTTGTTTCCATTGACAGTTTATTATATAATTTTATTGTAATATTATATGATTTTTCAATAGCTATAAGTAAGAAATGAATATCAGTCCAAAGTTTAGTAAAAAGCAATCTATCATTAAATTTTTCAATAGATTGATTAGCAAGAGGTTCCATTTCTTTTTTAGTTTGCTCTATTCTTCTAAATTGTATAGTAATCACATTTAAATAATCTTCTAGATATTTATATAAATGTGATATTATAATATGTGTTTCATATTGAGGGTTAGATCCATCAATATGTTCTATATATTTGTAGATTTTTTTATAATTATCAAATTGCTTCAAAATATCGTTCCTCCCAATTTTTAATAAATGAGGTGAAAAGGATGATTGAAAAAAAGTATATTTTAGGTAGAACTGAATCAAATAAAGATGATGTACACATAAAATTTGATTTTATTGATGTTGATGGAAATAATGTAAAAGGTTCTTATTATGATATGTATCCAGATTTATATGATTCAATAGAACATTTTGCTTATATACTTACAAAACCAGGATCTTTTAACGATACAATTAATTTTCAAAACGACGATACAGGTTCGGTAGACATAAAATATCCTGTCAATATTACAATAGTACCGGCAAAGGATAAATAATATCTTTTGCCTATTTATTAAACTTATATCCAATTAGCTTTATAGCTATAAAGGTTTCAGTATTTTTTCTTCTTTTTCTTCAATTCATTCAACAAACGCCTTGATCCAAGGTAGCTGATTGTTCGTCTTTATTCTTATCCAGGCTATCTTTTAATTTTAATAGCTCAATATATTTTTCAAGTTCTTCTTTACTTTCAGGACTTAGGTCTTCAATTTTTTCCATGAAAGATTTTTTATTTTCAACTTTAGAATCATTTCTTTTGTTCGAAACACCTAATATATAATCGCATGAAACATCAAATATTTTAGATAATTTAATTAATATTTCATCCGTAAGAGGAACTTTACCATTTTCATATTTTGATATAGCAGCCCTTTTAACATTTAATAATTTACCTAAATGATCTTGAGTCCAGTTCATTTCCTCTCTCAATTCTTTTATCTTATTACCAAAAGGATTATTATTAAAATTATCAGTTGTAATATATTCATCTTCATTATCAGTGTCAATATAACCTGCAGCTCTCATTAAATCTTCATAGGTCACATTATTATGAGCTTTTGAAGCTAATCTTTTTAGAATTTCAGGAGAGGGCGGATTAGATATTTTCATATTAATACATTTTGAAATATATCCACGACTTACGCCACTGTCCTTAGAATATTCCTCTTTTGTTCTTTTACCAAGTGCCGTTTCTAATATATTTTTAAAATGTACTTTATCAAACAATTAAATCACTCCTTAGATTAATTTTATATCAATCGTGAAAAAAAGCAACATTTTATAGTGTAACTTTTTTTCACGTAAAAAGTATTGACACCTTAACAGGAAGATGGTATTATTCAAGTATGGAAACGTGAAAATATGAACGAAAGGAGATGATATAATGCAGCCTAATATTTCTGCTCTAAGAAATTTAGTAAACCAGTGTTTTAAGGGAAATAAAACATCATTTGCCTTAGCTTTAGGTATTGACAGAGGTCAGGTATCAAAGATATTGAAAGATGGCACTGGTGCCGGAGCGCAGTTTTTTGGGAAACTTATGGTATATTGTGAAAACAATGAATTAAATTTTAAAGACTTTATTTTTTTACCCAATTGCGTTCCTACAAGAACGAAAAATGAGGAGGTAGCGAGCTAAAGAGATATAGTTCCATCTACTTAACACCCTTAAGAAAAGCTATGTCGGTCATGTTCTTGCCAGCAACAGCTTCCACCATAGTTAAATCTTTTGATATGGTATCAATTTTACCTTCAACTGATGCGACCCTATGGTTGAGTTGATCAAGTAAAGCTTTATGTTCTTGTGAGTTATGTTCAAGAGCTTTAAGGATTTGAGTGTTTTCGGATGTTTGAGCTTCAAGTTTATCAAGACGTTCATTAGTTTTATTTTGGGAATCAAGTATTTGTTGCAATAGTTTTTCTGTATTATTCATTCTAATCATCCTTTCGGTTTATTTTAAAGCTTTTATGAACTCATTGAGCTTCTCAAGTTGCTCTGGAGTAAGATTTTTATTTTGATTTATAAACTCTTTAAAATGCTCAGGAATTATGTCAGATGAATCTGTTTTAAAGAACTCTGCTAAGGTTATATTTAAAGCTCCGCATAATTTTTCAAGCAACTCAAATGATGGAGATTTTGCGTTGTTTTCTAAACGACTTAAATATTCTCTTGTAACTCCAATATCTTTAGCTAGTTGAGTTGCAGTTAATTTATTTGATAATCTTAATGATTTAATTCTTTCACCAAATTGCATATAATCACCTACTTAAATGTAATCTATTAGTTTACATTATATATTATTCAAATTTAAACTTCAAGAAATTTAAAGATATATAGAGATAGTGAAAGAAAACAACATATTTTTTTGTATTTACAGTGAACTATAAGTTCACATTATATTTGACAATAGTGAACTATAAGTACAACATATAAAGTGTAAGGAGGCGATAAAGTGTTCAGAATTAAAGAGGCTCGAAAAAATGCGGGACTTACCCAACAACAGCTAGCAGACAGAGTTAATGCAACCAGAGAATATATATCTGCTATAGAAAACGAACATAAATTACCATCAATACCACTTCTGAAAAAGATAGCAATAGCCTTAAATACAACAGTAAAAAATCTGTATAAGGATGAAACAGAACCAACTCAAAAAGAAGTAGTATAGCCAACTCACACAATAATTAAAACTGCATATAATACTGTAGCTAAGTATGCTTAAAAATACCCGGGGAGGTGTTATTTTGCAAAAGCCAATAAACGTAAGAGTCCATTATCCAGAAGATCCTGAAATACTTGATGAACTAGAAACAAGGAAAGCAAGGTCTTTTGTTAGGGCATTAGTGAGTGAATATGAACTACCTCCTGACCAGATAGATGAACTTATATCAATATTACAAGAAAAACAAACAGTAGCTAGTTAAAAATTCATCTACCAGGGATAACAAACAAGTTAACTAAAGAGAAAAATGTAAAATACTTTCTTTCATAACTGAATATGGACAAACACATCCTCAATATATGCTATGAAATTTTCAAAGTTTTTGCTACTAAAATTTTATCATAAGAGAAGCATCTATAGTGTGTAACTTGACGGTATCTTCTTCACAACAATATGAATTTTCATTAGAGAAAAGAGGTGAGATATATGAAACTGGAAAGCACTAACAATGTATACATGAAAGCAAGGCTAAGGGCAGCAGAGTATAATGACAGGCTTAAAAGTAGAGAGGGTGCAGGAAAAATGTTTGGAGTAAGCGATCGTTCAATGGCAAATTATGAAAATGATTTGTGTAAACAGATACCAGTAGATATGGTTGTAAGAATGGCAGATACCTATAATGCTCCAGAGCTTATGTACCATTACTGCAATAATGAGTGTCCTATAGGAAAGTGTATTGCTCCTAATGTAGAACTTAAAGAAATATCATGTCTTGCAATTCAACTATCGGTTTTATCGAAGAATCCAGAGACTTTTGTAGAAAGACTAATGGAAATTTTGCAGGATGGATCTGTTGATAAAGATGAAAAACAGGATTTTATGACTATAGTTAAAGGTTTGATAGAGTTTTCTGAAAAGATACAGTCCTTAGAACTTTGGGCAAAGAAGAATTTGAAGTGAGTAGAAAGGAGGGATAAAGATTGAGTAAGTTACAAATTTTTAGGAGCAAAGAATTTGGGCAGGTAAGAACTACATTTATAAATGGAAAAATTCATTTTGTAGCTGTAGATATTGCCAGAGCATTAGGATATAAAAATACAAATGATGCTATTTTAAAGCACTGTAGGTGGGTAGCAAAATGCGAGGTACCTCATCCACAGAGTAAAACCAAAGTTATAGAAGTCAACGCAATACCAGAGGGTGATATTTATAGATTGGTAGCAAATTCTGAATTACCTGGAGCACAAGAATTTGAAAGCTGGATATTTGATAAAGTACTACCACAGATAAATCATACAGGTGGTTATATACCAAATAACGAGGATGAATCAGAGGAAGATATATTGGCTAAAGCTGTTTTGATAGCTAAAAGAACTATTGAAAGAAAGAACGAAATTATAGCAGATAAGAATAAACAACTTCAGGAGCAAAAGCCAAAAGTAATATTTGCAGAAAGTGTACAGGCATCCACTACAACAATCTTGATTGGGCAACTTGCCAAAATATTAAAGCAAAATGGAATTGACATGGGACAGAATAGATTATTTGAATGGCTTCGTAAAAATGGATACCTGATTAGCAGGAAGGGTACTGATTATAATATGCCTACACAAAAGTCTGCGAATTTAGGATTATTTACAACAAAGGAGACAACTATAGGTCATTCGGATGGTCATGTAAGTATATCTACCACACCAAAAGTAACTGGGAAAGGACAGGTATATTTTGTGAATAAGTTTAAGGAATTACAGGAAGGTGTTAGAGAAAGGCAGGCGACAAAATGACCAACTCAAGAAAAATTAAAATAGGTGTAGGTTCTTCTGTATCATGTTTAGATGATGAAGAATACACATTAAAGGAACTAGGATTAAGTGAAAATGCAACTGAGGAAGAAATTACAAAAGCTGTATTTGACATGGTTTGCGACTATTTAGACTGGGGATGGAGTGAGATTGAGCATGACCACAAAAGAAATGCCTAAAAGATTCTGGAACATTCTGTATTGCAACGGTGTTAACCCAAACAATTATACATTTGTAGGCTGTGGCTATCAGGATTTTACAATTAAGAGTAAGAAAACAGGCAAGGTATTGTTGCCGATTAGGTATTAAGCATGAAGATAAAGGATTTACTAAACTCCAAGGAATTTGGAAACTGTACAGCAGGAGCAATTGTAAAAACACTATGTTACCCATATGATGATGCAGATTACTATGTCAATTCTTTAGAAGGTTTACCCTTAAATAAATATTCCGAGGAATTGGAGAGTATGGAACGACCATGCAGGAGGAGAAGGAGGGGAGTATAAATGGATTTAAGTAAATTATCTGTTGATGATTTAAAAAACGCTATTTGGACCTATAACAATGGTATGGTTCCAATTGGAGGACTAGATGTAGAAAGGTATCGTATGGAACTTATCCTTAGAGGTGAAAATGGCAAAGGATATAGAGAGGAGTAGGAATAAGTGAAGTATATAGATAAAAAGGGCAAGGAAGTATTTGTTAGCCAGGGCTTAGGAATGAAAGAATATGGTTCATTTAGAAAGAGTAAAGCAGGAGGACTTCACCGTGTAAAATCCCCAATGATGCCAATGGCTTCATCCAGAGAAGAAGCTCAAAAGAACTTGGATTTATGGGCTAGGAAAAATGGATTGAAGGCAGTTGAGGAGGTAAAGAAGATGTTTGATGCTACTGTGGTAAAAGGATACAACAGACTAAATGATGCAGACAAGGAGCTTTTCAAAAGATTTTGCAAAAAGTTTTATGATGTATGGGAATTCCCAGAGCAACATGCACCAGTGAAAATACAAAGAGTGGAGAATTATTTAAAAGTAACCCTAAAGGATGGGGTATGGTTGCACATTACTAAGGATTGTGAGTGGTATTAGATAGGGAAAAAGAGAGGAGGAAGAACAGTGAAGGAAAATTGGTATGCGCTTCTAATAGCTTCACAACGTCCAGTTGGTGTAGAACAGGCTTTTAGAATAATGAATGGGGATTCAATAGGAAGGAAGAAGAAATATTCCAAATTCACACAAGATGATATTGAATGTATGGAAAGTCTGAAAAGTGAAGGATACACATATAGGCAAATTGGAAAAGTATATGGCATATCAAGGGATGCTGTGCGTTCAAGGATTAATAGAAGAAAGCAGGTGCAGTCATGACCATAGAAGCTGCTAGAGATAAGTTACATGAATGTATGGATTTATATGACTTATCAGATATTAGAACTTTAGAGGCTAGTCAAGAAATGGACGAGTTTGTTAACGAAGAAATGAGAAAAATGATGGAGGGGAAGAAGGGGAAGTATGACACAGCTAGGAGTTCAAGTATTAGGAGTTTATAGCCTTATGGCAGTTATTGCACTAGCTATATATCACACAATCAGATTTAAAAGAGAAGATGACACAGAGAATCAATTAACCATAGTTGTTCTAATACCTGTAATTATATTCTTGGCAAATGTTATTTAAAGGAGGCCAATAGATGAGGGATAAGGAGTTTGTGAAGCTGCAGAAGGAAAACAAAAAGCTTAGGGAACTTTTAAGGGAAGGTATTCAACTTGCGGAAATTTGCGTGGAAAAGGTCAAGTGTCAGGAGGATGTGTACAAGCCGTTGGAGATTAAGAAGAGTTAGGAGGTGTAACAGATGCAAAGAGAACTTAAGTTTCGTGCATGGGATAAGCAAAATAAGTCTATGGAAGAAGTAGAGCTTTTAGGAGACGAAGTACTAAGGATTAAACATGCTGAATGGGAGAATAGAGAAGATTTTGAGGTTATGCAGTATACAGGTTTGAAAGATAAGAAGGGCGTAGAGATTTATGAGGGCGATATTATAGAAATAGTAAATAACTTGAATGAAGTAACTAAAAAGACTAACACCCATAATGCTATAGTTAAATACAAAGAAGGGTCGCTTGTGGCTACATGGCAAGATGAATTTGTTGGTGAAATTTTTAACTACTTTAATAGTTATAATACACCCATAGTTACCTTTGAAGTTATAGGCAATATCTACGAAAATCCAAGGCTCTTAAAGGAAGGTGAATAACATGGATGCACTTACAGTAAAGAAGCTTAGAGAGTGCCAGCTGGATAACAACGGAGAACTTTATGATCCGGTATCTGGAGAGACTTTTAAGGATATTGATGAACTGACAGTTGAGGAAGTAAAAATATTTATGGAGGGATAGGAGATGTGGATTAGAAGTCAAGATAGAAAGCTTTTGGCAGATATAAAAGCAATTGGGGCTTATAGTATTGAAATAAGAGCAAGTATAGGCGGAAATAGAGCCGATACTGGACCTCTAGGAGAGTACGAAAGCGAAGAAAGAGCTGTTGAGGTATTGGATGAGATACAAGAGAGCTTATGGGATTGTTTAAATGTTGATGAGAATGTTATTGCTAAAGTATACGAAATGCCAGAAAAGTAAAAAACGCCCTCGCCAAAGGGCACAAAATTAAAACTTCATTATCCCCATTCTACACCGGAATGGGGGAAAAATCAAATATTAGAGGAGAGCATGATAAGCGATTTCTTTATATACTATGTAGCAGTGTAATTTATGTGAGTAGGATTTATTGCTTCTATAGAAAAAGTAAATAGTTGTGGAGGGGTAGAAATTGGAGAAATTGTATCCTGAAGAATTAGAAATTTATGATAAAGATGCCACCGACAAATATATGCTTATAGGATTTTTAAAGAGTATCAGGAACGACAATAGTATTCATATTAAATCCTATGCAAAAGATGTCGGCAAGAATGATGATGACTATAAAAGAGGATATTACAAAGGTTTTAGAGATGTAGCAGAAATTCAAAACAGACTTATAGATAATTTTTTAAAGGAAATGGAGGTATAAGTATGTTACCAGATTGTTGTTATGATTACAGATATGAGGCTCCACAGGCACAAATAATAACAGTATGCGACATATGCGGAGAGGATATTTGTTCAGGGGATTCTTATTATAGGATCGGAAATAGAGAAATATGTAGTGATTGTATAGATGAATTTAAAGAAATAGCAGAGGAGGAATAAACGTGGGTAATCTAATAAATGGTAAGCCTGTGGAAGTGAAAAATATTCTGGCGAATGTAAATGTGCAAAAGAGATTTCAGGAGATTCTAGGTAAAAAGGCTGCAGGGTTTATGGCGAGTCTCATAAACGTATCTAATGGCAAATTAAAGGGGATAGAGCCTTACAGCGTTGTATCTTCCGCAATGATAGCAGCAACTTTGGATTTACCTATAGATCCTAATCTAGGCTTTGCATGGATAGTTCCTTATAAAAAGAAAGCACAATTTCAGATGGGATATAAAGGTTTTGTGCAATTGGGTTTAAGAACAGGGCAATATAAGAATATAAATGCTATCAGTATTTATAAGGGACAACTAAAAAGCTGGAATCCTCTTACAGAAAAGATTGAACTTAATTTTGAAAATAAGGAAAGTAATGAGGTCATAGGATATGCTGCATATTTCAGCTTGGTTAGTGGTTTTGAGAAATATGTTTATTGGAGTAAAGAAGAAGTAATAACCCATGCAAAGAGATTTTCTAAAGCATTTAATGATGGTCCTTGGCAGACAAATTTTAATAGAATGGCTGAAAAAACAGTTCTTAAAAATACTCTAAGTAAATGGGGTATTTTAAGTATAGACATGCAATTGGCACTACAAGCAGACCAGGCGGTAATTAAGAAAGGTGTACTTGATGGTGAGCCTGTGGAGGTAAACCTAGATTACATTGATAATCCTGATAGTATAGATACAGAATTTGAGGAAGTGGATTCTGAAAAAGTTACGACTAAACTTGATGATAAGTTTAAAAAAGCTAATAAAGATTCTGCACAAGATAGGAAAAAAGATGATACCCCTTCAGAAGATATGCAAGAAGATTTATTTAAAGGTACACCTTTTGAAGGAGCTGATGAGTAATGGAAGCTACACTTATAAAACTTACAGATGAAAATTACTTTTCTCAGGAAGCCAACCAACAATATATGTCAGTATCACAATTTAAAGCTTTCGGCGGCTGTGAAGCAGCTGCCCTGGCTTCCCTGAATGGAGAATGGAAAGAGGAAGAGAGTACAGCATTATTAGTAGGAAGTTACTTCCACAGTCATTTCGAAGGAACGCTGGATAGATTCAAACAGGAACATCCACAAATATTTACAACAAAAGGGGAACTTAAAGCAAATTATAGACAGGCTAATGAAATGATAAATTGCCTAGAAACAGATGAATATTTTAATCAGGCTTATGTTGGAGAAAGAGAAAAGATATTTACTGGAGAATTGTTCGGAGTCCCATGGAAAATCAAAGTGGATTTATTAAATCTTGAAGATGGGTATTTTATAGACTTGAAGAGCACTAGAGATTTCAAGGAACAAAAAGTGGAACATGATGAGGAATATGAATGGGTTACATTTGTGGAAAGATGGGGTTATTTAATCCAAATTGCTGTGTACAAAGAAATTTTAAGACAAAATATAGGAATTAATGACTTAGAGGGTTTTATAATTGCTGTAACCAAACAAAAACCACCCGACAAGGTAATACTGGGTTTCAGGCCAGAAGATTATGAAATAGGCATGAATCAGGTTGAACGGAATATAGAGCGTGTTTTACAAGTTAAGAATGGGCTTGTGAAGCCTACAAGATGTGGTAAATGTGCTTATTGCAGAAGTACAAAGAAACTAGATAGGACTTTCCATTATTCAGAGTTTTAGAAATTAGAAACAAATTTATTTTAGTAGAAAAGGTGAGATTATGGCAGAAGTTAAGTGGATTAAAATAAGTACAGCAATGTTTGATGACGAAAAAATTAAAATAATAGATGCAATGCCTGAACATGATACTATATTTTACATTTGGATGCGTCTTTTGGTACAGGCAGGCAAGACAAATGCAGGAGGGTATATATTCCTTGCAGAGGATATACCCTACACTGATGAGATGTTATCGGCAATCTTTAATAGACCTCTTAATACTGTAAGACTTGCCTTGGATACTTTGAAAAAATTCGGAATGATTCAAAGGTCCGAAAACAACGATTTAAAAATAACTAATTGGGACAAACATCAAAATGTGGAAAGTATGGATAAAATCAGAGAAGGAAATAGACTTAGAAAACGAAGGCAAAGGGAAAAAGAAAAACAGCAGGAGTTACTGGAAGAGCCAAAAAACAGTGAAGAAAACGTGACAGAAGGAGAGGAAATTGTGATGTCACAAGATAGTCACGAAATGTCACGTGACAGTCACGCTATAAGAGAGAGAGAGAGAGAAGAAGATCTAGATCTAGATAATAAGAGAGAGAGAAGAGAGAAAAAAGATCTCTCTCTCGATAATAACGCTTTAGAACTTTGTAAATATTGGGAAGTTCTGAAACCAGGTGAAAATATAACTGCACACTTGGCAGCTTTAAAGATATTTATAAACACTTATGGCTATGACTGGTGCAAAGAAGCAATGCAGATTATGGTCAAGAACAAAAATAAATTTATTTTAAGCTACATGGAGAAAATTTTAAAAAATTGGCTTGTGGAAGGAAAAAGTGAGGAATGTGGAACTTCCAAGAAAGAAAAGAATGCTCCTAAACCGCCATCTTACAAGGTTGTAAATCAAGGGTGTTGCCCTGTTTGTGGAGGTAAAGGAGTGGTGAGACAAAACAATGAATGGGTGGAATGTCCTAAGTGCAGGGGAGGTTAGAAATTGAATAACGTGACAGCTTTGCCAAGTAGTATTGAGGCCGAAAGGGGAGTTATAGGCACTATACTAAACAATAATCAGGCCATGGACATAGCTCTGGAATTAATTACGCCTGAAGATTTTTACAGAGAAAATCACAAGGTGATATTTAAAGCTCTAGTGAATTTGCATGAAAAAAATGCAGCTATGGACCTGTTAACAGTGAGTG
Organism: Clostridium kluyveri DSM 555; assembly: GCF_000016505.1. NCBI lineage: Bacteria > Bacillati > Bacillota > Clostridia > Eubacteriales > Clostridiaceae > Clostridium > Clostridium kluyveri. Next base: position 1,982,134 of record NC_009706.1, on the reverse strand, counting down.
AGCAGCTGAAAGACGGGCTGAAAGAAATCGGGGGAATTACTTACCTGTCACAGCTTATGGGAGCCTACACTCCGACTTCAAACGTAAAAGAGTACGCCTTGATAGTAAAAGACAAAAGCAATAAAAGAAAAATAATAAAAATAGCCAATGAAATGATGCTGGATGCCTGCAATAACTCTAGTGTGGATGATATTTTAAATAAAGCAGAAAGTAAGATTCTGGATATAAACAGCTATAAGGATTCAGAGATAGTCACGGCCAAGACAGTTGCTATGAATGCCTATGAAAAAATAGAAGAAAATTACAATAAGGGCGGAGGATTGGCAGGCCTGGCAACTGGCATAAAGTCCATAGATAACATGACTGGAGGACTGGAACCAGGGGACTACGTGATACTTGCGGCAAGACCCAGCATGGGTAAAAGTGCCATGATGCTTGAAATATCTGAAAACGTGGCAAAACAGGGTAAGTCAGTGTTGGTATTTAGTCTTGAAATGACCAAAGAAAAACTGATGAACAGATTGTTTTCAAGTCTGACAAAAATACCACTTGAGAGAATAAAGACCGGAGAATTGACTTCACCTGAGTGGAATAAACTTGCTAGTGCTGCCAATTTCATATGCCAGCAGAAATTATACTTTGACGATAAAGGTGGCCAGACGGTAAATGAAATACGTTCCAAATCCCGAAAAGCCAAGCTGCAATATGACCTGGATTTAATCGTAATAGACTACATTGGGAAAATACAGGGACAGGGTGAAAACAGGAATCAGGAATTAAGCAGGATATCAGATGCACTAAAGAATCTGGCTAAAGAACTAAAAATACCAATTGTAGTTTTATGCCAGTTATCTCGTGCACCGGAGGCCAGATCGGACCATAGACCTATGCTTTCGGATCTAAGAGAATCAGGGTCAATAGAACAGGATGCAGATATAGTTATTATGCTGTACAGGGATGAATACTATAACGCAGAAACAGAGGAAAAAAATATCATGGAAGCTATTGTAACTAAGAGCAGGGATGGAAAGACAGGAACTGTTAAATTGTATTGGGATGGCAATACCCAGAGGATTAGAGAACTGGACTATGTTCATGAGGGGAGTTATAACCCTGAAATATTTGGAAGAGGGGAATAGTAAATGGTAAATAGGTGGCAGATTTATAATTACCTGAAGGGTGGAAGCAATGAAATAAGCGTGAAAGACATAGAAAGGGCTCCAGTAGAAGAACTTAGGGAAGGCTTAATAGAGTTTATATTATACAAGCGTTTAATAATGCGTGAGGAAAAAGAGAGAGCAATGAGATAGTTTTTAAAGGTGCCGAGCATAATTACAGGATGCGAGAATTTGTTAGAAAGTGAGGATGGTGGATAGTGAAACTTAAGAATTTAACCAACATAAAGTGGATTGGCGGCAAACATGGCAAGGAAGAACGGTACCTGGAGCTTATGCCTAAACATAAAATATTTGCGGACTGTACTTTTGGAAGTGGGGCTGTGACTTTTTACAAGAGTGTTAAGTCTCCGGCCAAAATAACAGTTGTCAATGATAAAAATGATGAGCTTATAAACTACATGCTTGTTTTAAGGGATAGACCGGAAGAATTATTTCATGCATGTGATGGGCTGCCATACAGTGAAGCTCTTTATAAAAAATACAAATGGGACCCCCTACCTGAGGACAGTTTAGAGAGAGCTGTCAGGTTCTTCTACAAGATGCGATTGACATTCTCAGGAGGAGGCCACAAGTATAGAAATGGATTGGGACTTTCAAAGACTCAGGACAAGGCTGGGACTTACAGGTCCGCAGTTAACTTAATACCTAAGATGGCCCAAATAATCAAGACATGGAATATACTCTGCAGGGATTTTCAGGAGGTAATTGATTTCTACGATACGGAAGATACATTGTTCTTCCTGGACCCACCCTATGTAGGCTATGAAAATATTTATGCAGGTGGATTTCAACCAGAGGACCATTTGAGGCTAAGAAGGAGACTTGAAAAAATAAAAGGCAAAGCCATGGTTTGTTATTATCCGGATCCATTGATTGATGAATTATATTCCGGATGGTACAGGGTTGAATACAATACAGCTTCACAGATTGAGGTCAGAAGTGATGGAGACAAGTGTCCGGTCCGGACTGAATTAATTCTCATGAACTATAAGCCTCAGGTAGAGGAGCAGATGAAAATTGTTTGATTGAGGTGATAAAAATGGCAGTTGCATTCGAAAGAAAAAAAGAAGATTTGGACTTTATAAGAGACAACTGGGAAATCATACCTAAGAAGGATATGGCGAAGAAATTGGGGTGCAGTGCTTCGCTTGTGAGCATGATAGGGGCTGAATTAGGTTTACCCATACAACGTAAATTACCTACACTTCCCAGGGATTCATTCTACACTACGGAGAGTATTCGGAGGATGAAGAAGGATTTTAGGCTAGGGGAGAAGATAACTCTAAAAGTGGGAATCAGTCGTGGAAAATATAAAGTCATAAAAGGTATCGTGGCTGATAGTACAGATTACCTTGTGCTAGTTAAATGGAAGAAGAATGAAAACAACAGACGGGAAAGTTTTAGGTATGCGGAGTTCTGTGTGGGAGAGGTGCAGGTTGTATGATTTATAAATCCAAATATTCCACAATGTTTGAATGCCCTCATTGTGGCCATAAAAATAAAATGCCATGCAACTTTTGTGCAAAATGTGGAAAGAAGTTAATTAAAAATAAATGTCTGCACTGCTGGAGGAGTAGCAAGAAAGTCATTAAAAACACTGCTCAAAGTTGTGATGAATGCAATGTAAATAAGTTTAGTCCCAAAGGATTGTATAAATAACAGCCAATTCAAGCCATAGGCATAGCAAATTCAAAAGGAAAGGGGACAAGTAGTATAATTAATCGTCTTGAAATTAAGATAGGTTTAAAAAGGCTGTATTAGAGTTTTAGAGTAATAGTGTAGTAGGTGAGAAAGATGAAAAAGAAAAGTCCTAAGATGTGCAATCATTACTGGAAAAGTGTTGGCAAAACTAGGTCGGGTGGAATTATTAAAAGATGTTTGATATGCGGTGAATATTGCATTGTTAAATAAAAAGGAGTGAATATTAATGAGCTATAAAGAAAAGTGCTTTGAATATTTTAGCAGTAACAAAGGACAAGAAAAAGGAGATTTATTAAAAGGTGCAGTTAGTAAATTTGGAATAACTAGGTTGACAGCAGAGAACTATTACTCCAGGTGGAAAGCTCAAAATCCAAGTTCCGTTGATGAGGTGGCAGAAAAAGCAGCAGATTATATTTTTGGAGAAGGTGAAGAGGAAGAAATAGAAAAGAAACCAAATTTAACAGATGAAATGATACTTGAGGAATTGAAGAAAAGTGGCTTTAGCTATCCTTCGATAAGTCCCGGAACAATTAAATGCATTGCAAATAAATTTAACTTGGAAGAGCATACTGCAAAATTCAGGTTGGAGGAATTGGCTAAGAAAAGAAAAACCAAAGAAGAAAATAAAAAATTAGAGGTAACAAAGATGACAGAGGATGAAATAAATGAGTTGTGTGAAAATACTAAGTTTGAAAAAGAGACTGCTGCTGTGAATAATAAGCCAGCGAAGCCAGCTGATAAATCGGCGAAGGACTGCGAAGGACCGGCGAAAGATTCTAAGAAAAGATTGAAAATAGTTAGATTGGAAGGCGAAAAGTTAAGTTTTTCTATAGAAGGCAAATATGTTACTTTGTATACGCCACAGTCCAAAAGTATAGATGTAAAAATAGAAGATTTAAAAGATATAATTGCAGAAATTCAGGAATTTATGGAGCTTAAGGAAGTGGTTATGTGAGGATAGAAATTAAATCCATGGAAGATTTGAATAGAAATTTAAACAAGTTGCCAATTCAAGCTATAGAGGATATAAATAAAAGAATTACCGATTGGATGAGTGGAGAAGGAAGTAGCATTGATGATCCATACATTAAGCAGCAGCTTAGATATGCGGAAAATCTGGTGAATAGAAGGTGATGGCATGAGAAGTAAATATAATGCTAAAAAATCAATGGTTGACGGAATAACCTTTGATTCTAAAGATGAAGCCAGGTATTATGAATATCTGAAAAAACTTAAGGCCAAAGGTGAAATAGAAAATTTTGAATTGCAGCCTAAGTTTACTCTTATACCGGCTTTTGAATATAAGGGCAAAAAGGAAAGACCGGCTACGTATACTTTGGATTTTTTAATATACAACCTTGATGGTACGGAAACTTATATTGATGTTAAGGGTGATAGTACACCACAAGGAGAGCTTAAATTTAAAATGCTTAAATATCTTCATCCAACTATGGATTTCAGGTGGGTTTCAAGAAGCCTGAAGTACAGTGAAAGTGGCTGGATAGACTTCAAGGAGTTGAAGAAAAGAAGAAGGGAGAGTAAGAAAAATGCCTAGAATAAAGATAATTGATGACCGCACTGGACATGTGAGAGAAATAGAATGTTCGGGATTTAATTTGCAGTATGTTCAGTCCACTGGAAATGGGGTAATACAAAAGATAAGAGAATTGAATAACGGAAAATATGATTCTAGACATTGGATAAAGAATGAATTCTATGCTCCTCTAGCTCAAAAAATAAAAGACAAGTTCAAAGAGAAGGTTCCTGAATTTACAAGTGTAAATATAAATAAGATTTTATTCATTGAGGATACGGACTATATGGGAGATGAATTAAAGCGTGATGATGATGTCATGTGGATTAAGAAAGCTCCAAAGCAGCTTACAATTCTTACAGGTTATGAATTCATCATTGAAAGCAGAGAATTCTGGACGGAGAGAATCTCTAAAGAACAGATAATTGCGTTGATTTATAGCTGCCTAAAGCAAATAGATGGGGACAAACTAAGAACACCTGATGTAAAAGGATAGAAAGAGATAATAGGGACCATGGGTTATGGATGGGAAACTACCATGAGTCCAATACCTAACATACTTGATGGGTTTGATGATAGTGATTTCAGTATGCTTAAAAAGGCAGATAGGCAAGTAAGTATATTTGATAAAGCTAATTGAAAGAAGTGTGATGTATGGATAAATCCAAGAAGGAACAAATAGATAGACTAGAAAAGAGCTTGCAATGCCTAAAAGAAAAGCTATTACCAGATAGGCCAGAACAGTATAAAGCTATGGCTTCTGGATATATAAGACAAATTGAAGAATTGAGAAGGTGAACACATTGAAACTAAAGCTAATGGTGCTTAGAAAACTAATAGACCGCAAAGGTAATAAAATAGACCACAGGACAATGACCTGGCAGGATTGGAAAAAGAAAGTTTTGGAGGAAGCAGGAGAGCTGTGTGAAGCTCTCTCCTCTGGAGATAAGAAAAAGATAATGGAAGAGGTGCTGGACGTTATTCAGGTGGGTATAGGAATCTTGGCCAAGCTTTTTAGAGAGAATTTTGACATAGTCCAGGGATTCCATAGGCATAATAAAAAGTTGGTTGACAGGGGTTGTGAGGCTTGTGCAGAGGTTAATTTTAATGCAAGTAGGAAGTAGGTGTAAATATGGAGTTAAAAAACGTCTTATTCATATACCATGATATGGATAAAGATATCAATAATTCTTTAAAAAAGCATATAGCTGATGAATCAAGTTTAAGTATAGATGAAATGAAATTTAAAGACATTGCAACACCAGACAATGTAATGTCTATTGAAAATGGCTTTGAATTTATATGGGATGATGAAATAGGAGGGACTGTAAGAATTACATTTGGGGAGCTTGGTGGTCAACATATTTGTATAGAGGCTGAATATTCCTGGGATGCTGTTCAATTGTATGGATTAATTGATCAGTGGCTAGAAGTTGATTCGTGATACAAATACTTTGTAATAAAACTAAACACCGGGGATAAATAATCCCCGGCATAAGGATTAATTATGTTACACATACATTAAAACATAATTACATAATGGAACACAAAGATAGTATGTGCAAAATTGGATTTATTATACATGGGAATTTAAAGAAGGTGAGTAGATGACTATAATAAAAACTATTCAGCAGCAGAGAATATTGAAAAAAATTAGAATTAAATATAATCCAAATAAGAGAATTCAGTATGTATTTGTTTTTAGAAATAAAGGATATTATTTTAAGAATATAAAGGAAACATATCTTGGGTTATTCAAACTTATTTTATCTGTTGTTGGAGTTATAATTACAGCACCATTTTTAATTATATGGGGTATAAAAGGGTGTTTGACAAGTTTGTTACCATATAGCTTGGTTTATACTAGAAAGCATCTAAAGGATGATCCTTTGGTTGTAAGCGTTAAATTGAAGGAAGGTGATTAGATGAATGCCAATGAAGCCTTTAAGGTTTTAGGAATGGAAAAAAAGTTTCCGATATCAGAAGAACAGCTTTCAAAAGCATATAGAGCTAAAGCAAAAGAGGTTCATCCTGATATTACAGGGAAAGATGAAGAAATGAAAAAAGTTAATGAGGCTCATGAATGGTTAAAAAATAATTTAGCAAAAGTCAATAAAGCAAATACACCCAATGAAGCAAATACAAAAAATGAAAGTGGAAATAATCTTAACATATTAGATATTGCAGCAGATGATTTTGTTAAGCGTTATGAAATGGCCTTTACAAGAGAAATGAAAAGGAAAACCATATATGATTTTTTAAATACGGTAGATAAGATAAAGCTTTTTAGAAATGTTAAATAGATGATTATGGAAAAGGTGAGTAGATGGAACATTTAATAAAATTAGGGTATGTGTTTTTGGGAGCATGGGTTCTGTTGAGTATAGTTGGGATAATAGGCCTTTATGTAGTTGTTAGGAATTGCAGGAAGGAAAGTGCTAAGAGTTATAAGAATTTTAAAAAGGAATGGGACAGGCATGGGAGGTAAATAAGTTAAGGAGGAATAGCTTATGTGCCAATATTGTGACGGTGAATATGGAAAAAGCATTCTTGTAAATAAAAGCCCTGACAGTAAAGAAACACAACCTAATGAAGCTGTAATATTTCAACTGAAAGGTGATAAACCTAGAATAGTATTATTTAGGCATAGACTTGCACAAGGACATTTTAAGATAAAGTATTGTCCTATATGCGGTAGAAAGTTAGTTTAAAAAGAATGGGCATGGAGGGATTGTATGGAAGTAATGGCAGAACGTAAACATATAGATTTGACCAAACACTGCAAAACGAGATATGTAGAAAGAGTGAAAGGTATAACTGGTAACTTTGCTGTCCAGGAATATGTGGCAGCCAATAATGAACGTATAATACAGGATGTAAATAAGATATTTACTTATTCTGATTTCTTAATAGAGGACCGGATTGGTGAGGATAAGGTAGTCAGGAGATTTTACGTGAAGGATGATATACTCCTTGTTTTGAGTAAAGATGAATCAGTAATTGTTACACTTATTAAAGTAGACTTTGGGTTCCCTGGGAAAACCAATAGAAATATTGTTAAGGATCTTCTGATGGAAATAAATTTACTGAAGGAAGATTTAGAAGAAAGTGAAAGATCCATAGTCGATTATGTAAATGCCAAAACTCTGGAAAGAGAAAGGTATTTTGATAAAATCCAATTGCTGCAGGAAGAAATTAATTCTCTTAACCTAACCATAAAACAAATTGATGTTGATATAGAGAAGAAAAAGGAAAGTACTAAGGTTCCGAAGCTTAAAATAAAAGAATATGTCAATATGATTTGTAATTCCAGGGCTTTTAAGGATGATTTGAAGCAGATGGGTAAGTGAGGGGTTAGAAATTAGACATAATTAAATAAGTACATGGGAGGGAACTGTATGTTGGACAAAGAAACATTTAAAAGAACAGAAGGTAAGCTGTATGGCTATTTTAGGGATTTGAAAGAGATGGAAGCTTTGGAATTGGAATGTAAAGACCTGCAGGATCAGGAGGAAAGTATCCAGTGGGATATAAAGCACTCGAGTGAAAAGGAAGATGCAAAAGAAATTAAGGAGCTTAAGAGTGAACTAAAATATGTAAATAGAAAATTCCGTAAGAATATGTCCAGGATAAGGCAGTTAAAAAGAAATACAGCTCTGTTGAAGAAAGTCCTGACAGTCCCTCCACTATCAGAAGAAATTATGCAATTTATTATTTATAAGTACAAGCTAAACAAGGGTGTTGGGTGGATAGCAAATGAAATGTATGGTGGCGTGAGAAGCACTGCCTATAGGTGGCGAGAGGATATACTGGAGGATATTGTTAAGTGGGAAGGGGTGTATGGTAATAGCTGAAAAATAATGCTGTTGCCTTTTTTAATCTTAAAAAATCTTGAGACAAAAATAGGACAAAAATGAGACAAATTTGAGACAAAAATAGGACAAAGTTGGGACAAAATACATTAAGAAATAGTATATAATATAAATGAAATTCAAAGAATTCAATTTGGTAAAAATAAAACATGTCCACTTTTATGGTTTGGGTGAACTATATTCTTTTTTAGGAGCTGATGATTTGAGAGCTGTGTTAAATAAAGAAGAAGTTAAGATTTTGTATTTAGATGGGTTAACAGCCCCTGAGATTGCTAGAAAATTAAATATTAAAAAAGATACTGTAGAAAAATGCATCCAAAGAAATTTTAGTAATTTAAAATGTGAACATAGGGTTGCCTTAACATGTAGACGAGAGGTGGTAAAGGCAGTTAACTATGAAGCAAATAAATATATAGGTGATAGTGCGTTTGTAAAAAAGAATAGGTCTATATATAAAACGAATCCTGACGGGGATATAGTAATAAATAAAGAGGTTGCTCCTGTAGTTACATGGGACACTCCGAGAAGATTGGCAAATGAAAATAAAGTTAAATTTTAATTTTAATACCCTCTTAAAATAAACCTCTGGCTCCAGGGTTAAATGGGGCCTTGCTTTTACTCAAAGGAAATAGTACTATATATTAGGATAATATTAAAGAGGATGTATGGGGGAAAATATGGACATTTCTTTTGAGAAAGCATGTAATATCATAGATAATAATAAAATAGAGAGAGTATTCTGCATAGAAGATTTCAAGGAAGAAGATTGGGGAAAACCCAAAAGTAAAGGTGTAGCAGAATCAACGATTACACTTTTCGAGTGTGGGTGTGACGTTGGCGTAAAGTCTATTGCTCCAATGGTCACGATAACGGAAGATGGAGTTTTGGATATTAGTTTTACGAATAAAGAATTGATTTTTAATTTTAATGGTGGCATGAAATATAGAATTATTCTTTCTTAAGTATACAGGTTTGGCTATAGCCTAAAGTATAGCTACCAATGCGGGAAACCGCAAATAAAATAAAACTATATATGTGTATGTCAGAGATAGGCACTGTTAATGCAGTGTCTATTTTGCATTGTTTACAAATAGTTGTCACATAGGACATTGGATTGTAACAAGTAATGTATATAATAAAAAAATGGCTTATAAATTAGGTTCCCACCAAATGTAAATTTAAGTCTGTGTCTGTGGTTGCAGGGCACTTAAAACTTAAAATGCAACCGCCAGAAATTGATGTATCAAGATTCTATCCTTAAAAAATAATATTATTAAAATAAGCACTCATTATTTAGGGTGCTTATTTTTTATAATGATTAAATTAAGTATATTTATAAAGTGTAAAATATTTTTTATTACCAATACCAGTCGTCGTAGAAAAATATTAATGGCCAAAGAGGGAACCCACGTCTATGCCTTCTGCGTCTACGCCTACGTCTTCTACGACGTCTTTGTCTATATCCGGGATTGAAGTCATCATCAAAATTTTCATCAAAGTCTTTATCATAAGGATCTACATCTATATATTCATCTTGGATTGGTCCAGTATAGGGCATTGAGCAGTATGGGCAATACATGGAAGCTCCAAAGTCATAAGAATTTTCAACTTTGTCATTGGAGTTGTCATTAGAATCATTGATACTCATAGGTACCTCCGTAAGTTTGTTTACAATGTCATACTATGAGTAAAATATCAAATCTGTGAATAAGAGTTGAGAATCATTAGAGAGTGTATAAATATTAAAGTTAGAGCATATATATGAATATAAGTGTAACTAACCTCCAGATAGTTACTTGCTATGAGTATATCTGTTTAACATATCTCCTTTTTACACTAATATTTAAATTTCAGATATACTCTTCTTACGTAAAAAAGAAATAGGTGAGAGGTATGAAGATAAGAGAAATCTTAAAAGAAAAGCTTAACCAGGATAGAAAACTAAATAAAGACAAACCAGGGAGAGGCGAATACCTCTCCTTTTCTGATATAGAAAAATTGATACGGCATGAGTGCTACAGGAGGGTCAAGGGTGCTGTTAGGAGGGTGAGGTGAGAATATAATGGAGAGTATAGATGTGTTATCAGATAAATATACTAAAATAGTTGTTGAAACTGACGAAGAAAATCATACAACCATAGCTGAAATAACAAATGAAGATGCTGACGCAGCTAGTGGTTATAGGATAAGGCTAACTCCTAATTATGATAGAAATTAACCTTTTGGTGGAAAAGGATCATGTCTGTGGCTATCCTTGGATTGGATTTTATTATCCTTTCCATGGATAACTAATTCTGAATCTTGATTATTGGCTATTTTCCTAGCAATATTAACAGCTTCTTGTTTGGTGTTGGTAATTTTAGTTGCTTTAGAATTGCCTTCACCTTTTACATTCCAAGTGTTATCATCTTTATTATAAGTAACATGTTGATTTTTACCCACAGCAATCACCTCCTTCAATACCAATATTCAACATAAAATGTTAAATTCCTCTAAAATTTAGGAGGAATTTTGGGTTATTTTGTAGAAGGTTAATACAAACAAGGGGGTAAGCAATGTATGGAAGAATTTACAAAGATAGCAGTTACTGCTGGTATAAGTGAAATGATAAAATTAGTTATAAGTACATATATAAAGCCGCGGCTAGAACTACTAAATATTAATAATAAATTGGGCTTTGAAGATAAATTTAATGAATATATGGAGCGTTCGTATAATAGCAATTTATATATGAATACTATTGCTTTTAAAAATCAGCAAAAGACTATAGATGATTTATACATACCATTAAATGTATCAAAATGTTCAACAAATAATAAAGATAATGTTAGAATTTGTATAGATAGATATCATGATAATTTTGTACCACATTATAGCAAAGTTTTATTGGTAGATAGTGCTGGAATGGGGAAATCAACTATATTAAAATATTTATATCTGAGTATTATAAAAGAAAATAAGGGTATTCCGGTGTTAATAGAACTAAGAAAATTAAAAGTAGATACTTCTATAATTGATTTTATTGTTAGTGAAATTAATGGCATAAAAGAATATTTTAGTAAAAAGGAGATTTTAGATTTAATTGAAGAAGGTGGTTTCGTGTTTTTCTTTGATGGATATGATGAGATAATAGATGAAAACAAGAAAGAAGTTACAGAAAATCTACAAAATTTCATATCAAAAACTTCAACTACAAAAAATTTGAGTAATAATTTTGTGATATCATCTAGAGATGAAAATGCTCTCAGTTGTTTTTCAGATTTTCAAAGGTTTGATATAAAAGCATTAACTAAAAAGGAAGCATACGAATTAATTTGTAAATATGACAATAATGGAGAACTATCAAAAGAATTAATAAGAAGTCTTAATGGTGAAGAAAATTTAAGAATAATTGATGAATTTTTGGTAAATCCTTTAATGGTTTCATTACTTTATATAGCTTTTCAATATAAAAGGGTAGTTCCTTACAAAAAACAAATATTTTATAGGCAAGTATATGATGCTTTATTTCAGGATCATGATAGAACTAAAGGAGGAGCCTATGTACATCCTAAAAATAGCAAACTTGATATAGAGGATTTTCATAGGGTGCTTAGAATATTAGGATTTATTACATTAAGCAAAGGGATAAGTTATTGCAAGGAGGAGCTTATTAAAATAGTAAATAAAGCGAAATCAATGGCGGTAGGAATACAGTTTAAAGCAAATGATTTCATTTATGATATTGTTCATGCTGTTCCGATATTTATAAAAGATGGCGTTGAATATAGATGGATTCACAAGTCATTTCAAGAATATTTTGCGGCGAGTTATATTTGCTATGATTCAAAGGAGAAACAAGATGTGTATTTATGGACAATGATACAAGGAGAAAAAATATCTAAGTATTATAATGTATTAGATTTTTGTTATGATATAGATTATAAGGAGTTTAGAAAAGCAATAGTTTATCCAATTATAAAAGAGTTTATTGAATATTATGATAGTTCGTATACAGACAAAAAATATGAGAGTTATGATAGACGAGTGTTGGATATAAGAAAAAATATAAATTTTATTTATGATGAAGTTTATATAGGATTTTTTGATAAAGATAAATCGGGAAAAAGGTATATAAGCAGTGATATTTTTGAACAATGGGATAAGTCTAGGTTAAGTAAACGTCGCATTATACACACTAAGTATTTTAATATGGCAATTGGATGCTATAGCAAAGATAAAGATTTGGATGTGCTGATAGATTTATTGACTAGCAAAAATTCTTCTATAGTAAAGAGGGTTAGAAGTGAAGATGATTTAATTGATTTATATAGATCTGTTGAAAGTTTTGATAGTGATAAATATATATTAAGTATAGAAAATGAAAATACCACAAATGAAGAAGAAACTTTTGGTCTGCTTAATGAATTTTTAATTGTTTTCAACCATAGTAATAAGATTAATCTATCACGTGAAAAATATATATTCAATTACGATGAATGTGTTAAACTGAAGAATCAAATTGAAGAAGAATCTAGTTTTGAAGAAGATATATTTTTATAGTATTCAAAGAGCCCCCCAACAGGGCTCTTTCTTCATCCCCCAAACAAAACGAATGAGGCAGGTGGTGACAATGTAGAGATGCCGAGACAGAGAAGCCCGAACCGGGATAAAGCTAAACAAATGTACTTAGAATCGGGTAAAACACTATTATGTAAGGATATAGCAAAGGTTTTAAATGTTTCCGAAAGTCAGGTTAGAAATTGGAAAGCTCAGGATAATTGGGACAATAAAAATAAAGTTGCGCAATCAAACGGGAATAGTTGCGCAACTAAACGAAAAAAGGGCGGCCAACCACAAAATAAGAATTCAAAAGGTCATGTGAGCAGCGTACCAAAGGGAAACAAAAACGCTGAATCCCATGGCTTTTTTTCTAAGATTTTTCCGCCTGAAACAATGGAGGTGGTGCAGGATATTATGATTAAAAATCCTTTGGATATGCTCTGGGAAAATATAATAATTCAATATACGGCCATAGCAAGGTCTCAGAGAATTATGGATGTTAAGAGTAAAGAGGAAATGATTAAGGAACTTAAAAAGTCCAAGGTTAAGACTAAAGATAGAAGCACGCAGAAAACTTCCACTAATGAATCAGAAAAAGAATTTGAATATGAGTTCCAATTTGCATGGGACAGACAAGCCACATTCCTTAAAGCTCAATCAAGGGCTATGGCAGAGTTAAGGAGCCTTATCAAGCAACATGATGAGATGGTTCATAACAACCCAGACATGGCAACAGAAGAACAGAGGTTGAGGATGGAAAAGCTTAGGGCTGAGGTGGAGAAGGTTAAAAATCCTGATAAGGATAAAGGAAATGATGGAGTATTAAAAGAGATGCTGGAAGGTTTGAAAAATGAGTTATAAATATTCTCCTAAACAAAAGGATGTTGTGAAGAAATTATTAAATAATCAAATGGGCTTTATTAATATTCTTGAAGGAAGTGTAAGGAGTGGTAAAACATTTATAGTAAATCTAGCATGGACTTTATTTATACTGAATTCTCCGTATGATAAATTTCTCATGTCAGGTGAAAGCACTGATTCATTATATAGAAATGTTATAGGAGATATGATATATATTCTTGGCCAAAATAAAGCGTCTTATCAGGATAGTTCTAAAGGTGGAGCCCAACTTATAATAAATTATGATGGCAGAACAAAAATATGTTACTGCAGAGGAGGCTCCAAAGCAAATGACGAGGGGAAGATAAGAGGTATCACTATTGGTGGATGGATGGCTGATGAAATAACGCTGCATCATGAGAGTTTCGTTAAACAAGCATTATCAAGAATGAGTTTAAAAGGCGCAAAGGCTTTTTGGACAACTAATCCAGATAGTCCTTATCACTATATAAGAACTGAATATATTGATAAGTGCAAGGAGAATGAATATTGCCATTGGCACTTTGATTTAGATGATAATTTAACTTTAAGTGAGGAATATAAGGAAAATATAAAAAAAGCTTATTCGGGATTATTTTATGATCGATTTATCAAAGGGTTATGGGTAATGGCAGATGGAGTTATATACCCTGGATTTGATGAGAAAAAGCATTGTATATCAATAGATGAGGTTCCTAGAGACAATTTAATATTTTATATCCCATGCGATTATGGGATAACAAATCCCCACGTGTATTTGAAAGCCGCAGTTAGGTTGTATGAACATATACCACATATATTCATAGTTGATGAATATTATAACAAAGGTGATGGCGGTAGCCCTAAGACAGATAATTTATTCCTATCGGATTACAAAGATTTTGCTAAAGGTATAAAACCTAGAAACGTAATAATAGACCCATCAGCTACATCACTAATTAACTTATTTAGACAAGATGGAATATCCGTACTTGAAGCAGATAATACCGTAATAGATGGAATAAGTAATGTAACGACATGGCTCAATGATGAAAGAATTCATATAGTTAAGAACAGGTGTCCTAATCTCATAAAAGAATTTGAGTCTTATATATGGGATGATAAAGCACAAAAACATGGTGAGGATAAACCATTAAAGCAGAATGACCATGCTATGGATGCACTTAGATATTTAATCCAAACATTGTATCCAGTATCAAGTAGTGATTTATCTTTATTGAAAGGGGTGAGAATATGGGGTTAAAGTCTTTTATTAAAAGTGTAAAATTGAAACTGCTGAATCCGAAAGGTGAGCAGATGCGTATATCTGGTGGAGCTGCTACATCAACATATCAATTGGATAGTTCACAGGTGGATTATGAACTTGCAAGGCAATTATATCAGAATAATAATGACGACTATAAATTGGGTGCTCCTTTTGTAAGACCTATAATAAATTCCACTGTAGGTTTTATGGGGGTACCTCACTTTGACTGTGCAGATGAATCAGCACAGGAGATTCTTGATGATTTTATTCTTGATAATACCTCGCAGATGCTTAAGACACATACTGATGCCTTGAAACTTGGTGACAGCTATGTATGGATTACAAGGGAAGAGGTTGCCAATCCACTATACCCCGATAAACCTAATAGATTGGTTTATAATTTTATCCCTCCAGAGCAAATTAAGGATATATTACTTGACCCTACCACAGGGGAACCAACCGCATATATTTTAAAAAGCCATCAGGAATGGCAGGACATAGAGGGCAATAAATTTAAATGTGATATCACTCAAGCCATAACAGCTACTGAAAGGACTATACAAATAACAGGAGATACTCCAGAAGGTATACAAGCAGGTACAATACCTAATCCTTGGGGTTTCATTCCTATAGTGCATTTTAAAAATGAACCTGATGAAACACTAAAGTATGGGCAGAGTGATATTGAACCTATAGAACCATTACTAAAAGCCTATCATGATGTTATGCTTCATGCATTAAAGGGAAGCAAAATGCATAGTACTCCTAAATTGAAGATGAAACTTAAGGATGTTAAAAGTTTCTTGGCCAATAATTTTGGAGTTGAAGATCCAGTAAAGTTTGCAAAAGATGGTGGAAAAATAAACTTAGATGGACATGAGGTCTTATTTATGGCATCTGATGAAGATGCAGGATTTGTAGAGGTTAATAGTGCCACAGGTGATGCAAAGGTACTGTTAAGCCTCTTATTTTATTGTATTGTTGATGTTAGTGAAGTCCCTGAATTTGTATTTGGGGTACATACTCCAAGTGCTCTTGCCAGTGTAAAAGAGCAGATGCCTATAATGGCCAATAAGATAAGGCGTAAGAGGGAACAATTCACTGAACAATGGCGTATACTTGCAAGGATGGTACTCATAATGTCTGCTCAATCTGCAGGTGGTAATTTTGCAAGTTATGATGTTACCTTGGGGTGGGATGAAGTCACTCCTAAGGATAATAAGGAAAGTGCTGAAACTCTTAACTATATTGCAACTGCCCTTGAAACTGCGATTACAGGAGGATTTATTTCAGTGGAATCTGCTGCTAATTTCCTTTCAGGGTATGTTGATACCATGAGTGATTACATATCTAGTGATGAGGGTATAGTTGGTGAAAGGGAAAAGATAATTAAAGATAAGATGCTCAACTTTAGGATGCAGGATTCAGGCGGCCTTGATGATGAAAAGAAAAAGCTTGATGATGAAATAAATAATTTAAGTACTCAGGAGGGTACTGTAAATGAGTAAGGAAATAGACGATCTTAAAAAGACAGCAGGTGATTACAAAACATGGGCACTTAAGGCCAGAAGTAAGTATATAGACCTGAGACTTAACAATGAAACTGAAATAAGAGCATTGTATGTAAGACTTGTCCATGATATATCTAATGAGCTTAAAAAAGAAGGTACCTCTAAGATTAGGAGAAGACAACTGGAAACTCTCATTACTGCTCTTAAGAAACAGCAGGATAAACTGGAAGGCCAGCTCACTATGAATCTTGAAAAATATATCAAGGCAAATGCAGAAGCAGCTACAGAGTATGCAAAGGCCATAGATATTAAAGCAGTTCAGGAAGCTGGAGTATCTAAGGTATCTGCATCTAAGGTTAGAAATTTACATTTCAGTGCAAATCAACGAGCTATAGAAACCTGTTGGTCAAGAACTCATGAGGGTTTATACATTTCAGACAGGATATGGAGTAAATCAAAACATTACAGGGTCAATATGACTGAGATAATCCAGGGTGCAGTGGCTGAAGGGCAAGACTGTGTAAAGACTGCTAGGATGCTTGAGAAGTATGTAAAAACTGGCAAAAAAACATTGGCAAAACAGTATCCTAATATGATGGAAAGAATGGGAAGCAGGGTGCCAGAGGATATATGCTATGAATCTCTAAGACTTGCAAGAACCGAAATGACTGCTGCATACGGTGAAGCTACCATTCAAAGTGCTATGGTAAGCCCTTCATGCAGTGGAGTCAAATTTATACTATCAGGTTCACATCCCAAATATGATATATGCGACCATATATGTGGTGTTGATGAATACGGACTTGGAATTGGTTGTTACCCAGTTGATAAAGCTCCAGCATATCCCTTCCACCCGAATTGCCTCTGCGTAACACTTACAGTAAATGAAAACCCCAGTGATTTTGTTGACAGGCTTAAAAGGTGGAATAAGAATCCAGGAAGTGAACCAGGACTTGAAAGTTGGTATCAAAATATTTACAAGAAATCTTCCATGTATATTGATGATATCAGTAAAATACCTTATAATGGTATTAGGAGAATAGATAGCAAAGGTAAGATTCCGGCAGAAACTACACCTAATTCTATTATAGATAAGTTAAGTAAGGATGGCAAAGTTAATAATAGAACTATATATGACAATAAAGGGAAAATGAAAACACAAATAAATCCAACTAATCATGGAAATCCTAAGATGCACCCATATGGTAAAAACGGAGAACATGCACATGATATTATTTGGGAAAATGGAAAAATAGTTGGAAGACCTGCCAGAGAGTTAACTGAAAAGGAAAGGAAAATTCACAAGGATATATTGGAGTGATGTTTATGAATGCACAATCAATTAAAGATTTAATATTGTCACTAACACAGGATATAGAGTTTAACTATAATAATGTGAATGGTTCAATTATTCCGTTAAGCCATGATAATATTTCAATGTCGTATGGTAACGTTAATAAAAGTTATAATGACGTAGATATACTGTTAAAGGATCCGTTTTTTAATGGTAAATCTCTAAATGAGATTGCTAAAGAAATAGAAATTATTTAATAAGCACTTACTAAAAAATAGTAGGTGCTTTTATTGTGCTTAAAATTAAGGAGGAATTGTTTTGAATATACCTGGTAAAGTTAAAATTGGAGGACATATCTATACAGTTAATTATACTGAAAATTTGGCTAGAGATAGGGATAGAATTGGTGAAAGCTGTGCTGATAAATTAAGTATAGACATTGATAAAAGCCTACCACAATCAATGAAAGAATCAGTATTTATCCATGAAATACTTGAACAATTTAATTTTGTTTACAATGTGGGATTAGAACATAAACAAATCTATGATTTAGAAACTGCGATTTATGCGCTTGTTAGAGATAATCCAAGTGTATTCAATGAAGAATTGATTCAGAGTAATATATGCGTTGATGCAAAAATAGATGATGATATCTTTGTAGATGATTTAGTCAATAAAGCTACTAATAAATTTGTTACAGAGTTCAGAAAGACACTTCAAGATATGAAAAGATAGGAGGGAAAAAAATGCATCACTACATTACAAAATACGAGGAAAATGGGAAAAGATATGCAGAGGCTTGGATACAAATTAATATGTTTAATTTATGCCTCTGCATATGGAAAAAGAAAACAGAGATATAAATATAGGTAGGTGATAAATAATGTTCCTATATAAACCTATAGGAGAGATGGATAGTGAAGTTTATGGAGAAATAGATCCTATAAATGCAAGTATATCTCAAATAAAGCCGGGTACTATTCCAGCAGCTCCAGGGGCAGATATAGATTTAATGAAATCAATGGACAAAGATCCTCTGGAAGTAGTTGTAGAAATACCTGCTGCTAAAAGTAAGAGAGGTTGGAATTACAAACCCGAAGCTTTGCAGGATATAGTAAACTATGTAAATCAAAATACATTAAGTGGATTTTTGGGGCACCAAAAACCAGAAAACCTGTCCAACGAATTCAAAATCCCTGTAACACACTGGGTAGGGGCAGAGATGAAAGACAATAAGGCATATTTTAGGGGAATAGTTGATGCGGCTGCTCCTGATCTTAAGAGATGGATAAGAACCAAAAGAATTAAGGAAGTCAGTATATTTGGCTATCCAAAGATAAAAAGGGATACTTCTGGGGTAAATGTAGTGGGATACAATCCATTGTCTATTGATTGGACACCACTTCACAGGCCAGGTATGCCTACAAATGTGGTAGGTATGGAGATGGATAATTTAGATGCAAAAGGGGAACAGCTTGACGGAACCTTTGAACAACTTAAACAGGAGTTGAAGGAATCTGTTAAAAGTGCTTTAAACGTAAAAGATGGTCAAGACTATGTATGGGTTAGAAATATCAGATATGATAATAACACCGTTATAGTAGAGCACGAACAAAGGGATCAACCTACAAAACTTTACAGCATACCATTTTCCATAGACAAAGATAATAAAATAGCCCTTGGAGATAAGACGGAAGTTATGGAAAAAAGAATATATGAGCCTGTAACTTCAAGTGAAATGGATAATAAAGGAGGAAATACGATTATGGAATTTAAAGAGATTATGGCTAATTTAAATGGATTATTACAGACTGGAAAAGTTACCTATTCCCAGGTACTTGGGGAGATGGGACTTACAAAAGAAAAAATAGCCGGAGAAATGGCAGATGTCAAAAGTGCTGTTGATGCTGAAAATTTACTTGATAAGATTAAAGACAATCTTAAAATAACTGGTGAGATGGATATAGTAAATACTATTAAGAAGGAAAATGAGACACTTGAAAAAGTAAAGGAAGTTCTAGGGGTTACAGGTGAGATAGATATAGTAGATGTAGCTAAAAAAGCCCATGAAGCTGTAGAAAATTCTAAAAAAGCAGAATTTAAAAAGGTCGTAGATGATTTGGTAAAAGAAAAAGTTGCAGGAGAGATAGCTCAGAACTTAGTTAAAAAGATGTTAAAAGTTGAAGATGGAGCTACAAAAGAAATTATAGCAGGTGAAATTGATAATATCTTAAAAGATGATTTTGTAAAAAGCTTCATATCTGGTGAACATATTGACATGGCACCGGGAATAGGTACTTCAATTGACAATAAAACCGAAACATCAGGTATATTAAAGACTAGAAGGATATCAATTTAAGGAAAGGAAAGTGATTATAGATGGCATTTACAGGACAACCTACGCCAAGTACGATAATAAATATATCAAGTGGAAAAATCAGTGATGGTAAATCAGTCAGACTTACAGCTACAGAGGAAGTTGCACAAGGAAACTTTTATCAGATAGGAGGATTCTTTGGACTTGCCAATCAAGATGCAGCAGTGGGAGAAGAAGTAGTGCTTGCAATTGAACAGGCAGAATATGAAACAAATCAGATAAAGACTGATGAGGAATTTGCAGTAGGTACCTCGATTTACTTTGATGCTACCAGTAAAGTTTTAACTGAAACTGCTGGTACCAATAAAAAAGTTGGGATTGTATCCTCTGCCAAAGACAGCAACAATGTAATATGGTTCATATTAGGACCACAAGTATAAGGAGGCTTATAAAACATGGTAAAAATTTATAGTATAGATTCATTAAGAGAAGCAAAGAAAACACAGACTATAGATACCGTAATACCTTTTAAATTAAATGGTAAAGAGTATTTAGCTCCTAAAAAGATAGTCAATGGTGAAATGGAAACTTACGTTCTTACAAAACCTATAGGGGAAATGCTAAGAAGCAACAGCCTGGCACAATATAAGGATTTGTTAAAAAAAGTGGTACTTGACGTTGAACTTGGACGTGAGCAGATACCACTTTTATATTCTCCTATTTATGATTTGCTTTCAGACCCAACCATGCCAAAGCTTATAGATGCAAAATGGGCTTTGACCGGAACGGTAGTATTTACAGAGCATATGGAAGGGGAAGAAGTTAAATTTGGTGCCCTTCAAGTTGAATATGGGCCAACTGCAAGGCTTTTAACTTATACGGCTGGTTTTGAATATACAAAGGAAATGAAGGATTTTAATGATAATTTCTCTGTGGATATACTGAACAGGTCTATGGGTGAAGCGTATAATGCTCTTCTTAACCACATATATCTTTCTCCGATAATCAACTATACTTACAAGACAGCTAATAAAACTCCATATCAGGGGTCAGCTGATGAGGACGTGTGGGTAAGGTACTATAAAACATTGACCCAGGCAATAATTGATTGTAACAAGGCTAAAAGGCCAGGTACTGTTTTACTTGCATCCAGTATGAATAAGGATAATATTGAAATGGCGCTTAAAGGTGGATATCAGATAAATGGCACTACTTATCCTGCTGTAAGTGGAATAAGTTCAATAGTTTACTATGATGGATGGGCTACTCAAGTTGGAAGAAAGAGTTATTCATATCCAGGAGTAACTGATGGAAAGTGTTACCTGATAAGACCTAAGAGAGGATTCAAGGAGCTTTTGAAACAGGACCTTCAAATAGAATCACAGGCGGGGGATCTTTCAAGATTAGTGGAACAGCAGATTGTAGGATATGCTTACAGGGGATGTTATGCTGCCATAGATGAAAATGTACAGGAAATAACTTTAGGATAGGGTTCATTAATTTTAAATGGACTCTATTTTCATGGAGGTGATATTGTGACACCCACTGATAGTTTAAGAACAAAATTAAGAATGTTGCTAAACGATAGGGACAGCAAGACGTTCACTGATGATGAACTGGATTCTCTAATATCTGATGCAGACTGTATATATTGTGCCGCCAGCGAAGGATGGATGATGAAAGCCACTATGCAGGAGAGTAATATCGATACTCCTAATCAATATCAAGTTGGACAAGAGAGATATCAATATTCAACTATCACTGACGTGGCAAACCTATGTTACAAAAATGCAGAGAAATATAAGTCAATGTGTACCGGAAGAAGCAGTTTTATAATTGGTTCAGATGTGGAGATAAACCTATGATTACAGCAGAGAGAAGAAAAAGGGATATAAACTGGAGCATAGCTCAAAACCCTACAGAAATATCTTTTACTAAGGTTGTCAAAGAGATTGTAAATGGTCATTTTGCAGAAGTGTCCAAAGATATAACTTTAACAGTTAGGATATTTCCACAGAAAACTTATGACAGCAGTATAACAGTTTCTTCAGGTACAATAGGTACTTCTTATAAAAATACAGCCTATGGAATGCTTGCAGACAGCGAAGCAGATTTAAGTGTAGACAGTAAAACTTCAATAGAATTTGACTGTTCTTATGGTCATATGAAAGTAAAAAATGTGTATCCACAGATAATAAATGGAGAAATATGTGGGTATGATTGCGGCTTGGAGAAGGTGATGTAATGGCTTTTAGTGATAATGTACTGGATTTTATAAATAGGAAAAATGCCTTAATGCATTCTTTCTGTGATAATTGGGCAAGAAATTTAGAAAATGAAGCTAAAATGAATGCACCATGGAAAGATAGGTCAGCACATGCCAGACAGTCGCTTCATGGAGATGTGAAAGTTGAAAATAAGGAATATACTATTTCTTTAAGTCATGGAGTGGAATACGGGGGAGTGCTTGAAGATGGTTCGAAACCGCATATAATAAGGCCAAAGAATAAGAAAGCCTTATATTGGAAGGATGCAGATCATCCAGTTAAGCTTGTGCATCATCCAGGTACCAAGAAATATGCAACAGTAGGTCCTACTATGGAAAAAAATAAATATAAAATCAGAGATGATGTGATTAGATTATGGGAGGATTAGTATATGCGTGACGGAATAAGGGAAAAGTTACTGGATAGTATTCCAGAGCTTAAAGAGTGTTATGAACCTACTGTTCCTGATAAATCCACAGAAAAGCCTTATGCTGTAATTCTTCAAGGCTCTGATGATAAACAGAACAATCCTACATCCTACAGTAGAGGCATACAGATATGGCTTTATGATAAGAGGCTGACATTCAATACCCTGGATAGTTTGATGGAAAAAGTTATAGCAGCATTGGATTTACAGACTATAACAAAAGATACAGGGGAAAGTTATACATGTGTTTTTAATGGAACCATTGGTGATGATGTTATAGACGAAGAATGGGATGCTATTGCAAGGGGGCTTAAATTCAACGTTATAGCTCTTCATGAAGAAAGTGAATCCTATGTAGATTCGTGGGTTGGAGCTGTATCCAATTATATAAATGGTCTTATAAATATTCCTGTGTATCCTGAGTACTGGGTAAAAAATTTTGCGGTACCTTCTGTATTGTGCAGGGTACTTAAAACTGATTTATCTCCTGCAACACTTGGAGCTAACAGGGTTATGAAGACTATAAGATGCCATTTTGTGAGCAGAGATAAAAGTATGGCCAATAAATTTATTGATACTGTAGAAAGTCAATTAATCCAGGATACAAAGATACCTTTGGATATAGCAGATAGAAGGTATTTGACCATAAGCAGCATAAGGGAAGATAGAGAAGCAGACCCATTTACTGTGGGTCAACTTAGCGTGGATTTTTTCAGGCTTGAAAATATCAAGAGAAAAAATATTCCTGTCATGAATAAAATCTATGGCAGGGGTTCGATAAAGGAGGAGTAATTTATGGCAGAAGATAACGTAAAGGATAAAGCCACTTCAACTGAAAGTACCACAGGTGCTAACACTTCATCAATTAGTGGTATAGGTTCAACACCGGTTACATCTGTAAATAGTGCTGTAGATGATAAAAAAGATAAACCTATTTCTAGTGGGGCAAATATTCAGACACAAGCTTCAACTACAAATGTGGATATAAAAACAAGTACATTATCAAGTGGTAGTACAAGTTCAAGTGTGCCAATATCTACAGTGGAGGTCAATACAACTAAGCCAGAAGTTAAATACCCAATTGAGGATTTAATTAAAAATAGTAAAGCACTTACAGGCCATAAAAGAGAAGTGGCAGTGGGTGCTTTGTTTGATTGTAAAGAAAAGGAACTTACAAAAGAAAGTTTTAAGAAATTAATAGAAGATTTTCTAAAAAGGAAGGTGAAATAAGGTGGCAGGAACTTGGAGTGAAACGAATAAACAGATTATACCAGGGTTTTACAATAGGTTTAAATGGATGGCTGAAAACAGGCTGACACAAGGCACTAAGGGAGTTGTGGCTATGCCGGTCAAGAGCGATTGGGGGCCTATGAAGAAAGTTACTTCTGTAAGTACAGAATCGGAATTGATAAAGGCATTTGGAAGTAATAGTACATTAAGTGCCTATAGACTTGGGAGATTAGTTCTTTTGGGGCAGCCCTCAGAGCTTCTCTTATATAGGATGGGAGATGGAGAAGAAAAGGTCCCAAGCATAACACTAAAGGATACCACTTCAACTCCGGCAGATGCCATAAAACTTGAGACTTTATACCCTACAACAAGGGCTTTTAATGTTTCTGTTAAAACCGATATTGCAGATGAAACCTTAACAGATATAACTTTATATGAAGGAACTGGATGGTTGTATACATTCAAGGTATCTGGAACTATAGATGAGATTGTAAAACAGATAAATGGACAAAGTGAAAATATATGGCTGAAAGCTACTAAAGTTGCAGATGGTAATGGTACTTTAGCAAGTGTGGTGAATCAACCATTAACAGGTGGCAGCAATGGAACTGAAAATATAACAAATGAAAATTATGTGGAGGCAATGAGTGTTTTTGAGCAATATACCGTAAATGTATTTACATTGGATGGTATAGAAGATACTGCTCTTCAAACAACGGTTCAAGCATGGATAGACCGGAATAAATCTGTAGGTTATGACGTTATAGGCTGTTTTGGTGGTTCGTCAAGTACTACTGTTGATGATGCAAATACACAATCAAAGGCATTTAATGATGAATGTGTGGTAAATGTAGGCAATGGGGGTATCTACAAAGGTGTTACTTATACTCCTGCCGAAAGTGCTTGTTATGTAGCAGGAATAATTGCTGCTACAACCATGAAAGAAAGTATCTGTAATAAAGAAACTATATTTGAAGGTGTACATCCTAAATTAAGTAAAGATCAAATAGAGGACTGTTTAAAATCAGGCACTTTAGTATTTTCAGGAGATCAGACCAGTACGAATGCAATAGTTGTGGATGATGTTAATACCTTAAAGTCTTATGGAGAAGACCAGAGCGAGTCCCTTGGATATATAAGGGCTGTTAGATTTATGCACGCAGTAAATGCAGATACGACCATCACAAAGAGAGATTATATAGGAAAAACCCCTAATGAAGATTTAGGACAGAAAGTTGTTATATCTGCCTTAAAGCAATATTTTGAAACACTGCAAAGTAATGGGGTAGTGGGAGACTTTACGGTTGAAGTTGACACTGACCTGCAGGCTAATGCAAAAGATGATGAATTCTTCTGGAAATGGTCTGCAGACTATATAAATGTAATGAAAAAGATATACGGAACTGGTTATATAAGCTAGGAATAGGAGGGATAAAATATGACGGATGTATTAGAGGCAGGAAGGACGATACATGGACGTTTTGGAGAAGTTTTAGTTGATGGAGTTAAACAAACTAATCTGCAGGAGTGTACAGCAGATGTGGAATCAGATATTAAGGAACTTAATCTTTTAGGGGCAGATTGGACAGACTATAAAGCAGGTACAAAAAAAGGTACCGGCACCATGAAAGGTTATAAAGTAACTTCTGATATGATAAAAAGAGGATTTAAAAGGTTTGAAATAATAACCAAGCTTAATGACCCTGAAGCTTATGGGTATGAATCTATAAGGCTGAAAAATTGCATGGCTACAAAGCTGCAGTTAATAAATTTAAAAGCAGGGGACCTTGTAGAAGAGGAAACACCTTTTAACTTTTCAGGTTATGAACTTTTGGATGCAATAGAAGCTGAGTAGATAAAAAATAAGCAGGCTCGGGCATATATTAATATCCCTTGACACGCATAAACAACACGCTTAAAATTATAGGTGTTAGAAGGAAAATTATGAAAATCAAAGAACTGGTTAAAAAGCTAGAAGAAGTTGGATGGTATTATTCTTATCAAAGAGGATCTCATATGTATTTCAAACATAAGGATAAACCTAATAAAGTGCCAGTTCCGAACCATAAAGGTGATATTCCTAAAGGCACTTTAAATGCGATACTTAAACAGGCAGGAATTAAATAGTTCTTGCGGTAATAAAATATATCAATAATTATTGAGGTGTTGTTTATGAAAGATAAATATACTTTCCCAGCTGTATTTGAAAGAGAGGAAAATCAATATTGTGTTAATTTCCCCGATCTAGGCTGTGCTACGTTTGGAGATAACTTAGATGAAGCAATGTATATGGCAAAAGATTTACTTGAAGGTTATCTGTGGGGGTTAGAGGATGAAGGTGAAGAAATACCTGCAGCAACTAATCCTGAAGATGTGAAAGTTACTAAAGGTCAGTTTGTTGTTCCTATTACAGCCCATATGGTTGATATTAGAAACGAAATGATGAATAAATCTGTCAACAAAAATGTGACTTTACCAAGGTGGCTAAATAAAATAGCCGAAGAAAATAAAATTAACTTTTCACAGGTATTACAATCAGCCATTAAAGAAAGGCTTAATATTAGAAATTAATAGTTAATAATTTTAAAAGAATCGCTTAAATGTGGTTCTTTTCTTATGTTTTAAAATAATTATTTAGGAGGAGTTTAAGATATGGATATAGAAAAAATGCAAAACATGAGTGAAGATGATGTTATAGATGCGCTTTTAGGTGAAATAGAGGTACCTACAAGAACAGTTGTTATACAGAGACTTGGAATACCAATAAAACTTAAGGCTCTAACAGGCAAGCAAATAAGTAAAATAAGAAAGGATAATACACATTCAGAAAAGGTGAAAGGCTCCAAGCTTGAAAAAGACGTATTTGATGATGAAAATTTCAATGCGGAGATAATTGAAAAGGCTACAGTATCACCTAATTGGAATAATGAGAAACTAAAAGCTGCATTAAACGTTAGCAATGGTAAAGAAGTTATCAAAAGACGATTATTGGCAGGAGAAATGGATAACTTAATAGAACAGGTTTTTGATTTGAGTGGCTATAATGATGAAGCTGAGGATATAGAAGAGATAAAAAACTCATTAGAACCAGATACAGACTCTATTTGATGAATTTCTTATGGGTAAGACATAATTTAAAATTTAGAGAATTTCGTAATATGTCTGAATACGAGCAAAAACTGTATCTGGCCAGTGCTGAAATTGAAATAGAAGCAGAAAATAAGCTCAAAAATAAGTAATATAATTGAGGCTCTTTTAGGTGGAATAATGATGTATTCTTCTAAGTGCATTTTAATAGAAATTCCCCCATAAATCTTGTATTATGGAATAGGTTGGACAAAATATATACAATTTGTTACAATATTGTTGATAAAGTATGAATTAAGGGGGATTAAATTATGTTAAAAAAAATATCAATTATTGTGACCATACTGTTAATGGCAATTATTCTTGTGGCTTGCGGAAATGAGAGTGGACAAGTCAATAGTAATTCAGATTCTCAAGATACTAAGCAAAACGATACCCTTTTGAGTAAAGATGAATTTAAGCAAATGTTCTCTGATCCAGATAAATTCAAGGGCAGAAAAGTGGACTACTATGCTAAAATTTTTACTGAACCTGAAAAAGATGCAAATGGAACATATATACAGGCGTTTGCCGATCCTGATAACTCTACACAAAATACATTAATACAGATATCTGATCCTAACTTAGATGTAAAAAATGATGATATTATTCATATAGTGGGAACAATAGAAAAGAAATATGACGGAGAAAATGCTTTTGGGGGATCTATATCTGCTCCTGTAATAGTTGCAAGTAAAATCGAAAAATCTGACTATGCAACAGCATTTGATCCGGCTATAAAAACTATAGACGTAAATAAAGAGATTGATCAACATGGATATGTAATAAAGCTAAATAAAGTAGAGTTTGGGACTGAAAATACTAGGGCATATTTAACTATAACCAACAATACCAATGGTAATGTAATGTTTAGTACTTATGATTCAAAGGCAACTCAAGGCAATAAACAATTTGATAAGGGCGATTCTTATGGGAAATATCCTGAATTGAATACAGAAATACTTTCTGGAATAAAAGAGGAAGGCGTGGTAGTTTTTAAACCTTTAGATGCTAATGGCGAAAGTGTCAAATTTATATTTGAAGGACATTCTTCATCAGATTATAGTTTAGAGTTTGAGCCTTATACTTTTGAAGTGAATATGCAATAATTTCAAAAAGAATCACTCATGTGGTTCTTTTTTTATATTCAAAAATGATATCAAACACCTTTCGGGGTGTTTTTTATTTTGGGGCAAAGAACGTCGTGAGATATGCTGAACCTCCTAGGAGAGAGGAATGACCGGGTATGTTCCGGTCGCTCCTAGATAAATAAATTTTAGGAGGAAAATTTAATGAAAGAATTAATAGATTTAGGGTTATTTACAAAGAGAGAAAGAGCATTAGTAAGCAGTAGGATTATTGCTAAAAATTTTGATAAAAGGCACGATCAGGTATTAAGAGATATTGAAAATATTATTAAGGGTCTCCACAAAATTGAGGAAACCCCTATAAGGAATTATTTTATAAAAAGTAGTTATTTGCACGAACAAAATAATCAGAAATACCCAGAATATATTATGACACGTGATGGATTTAGCTTGCTTGTTATGGGATTTACAGGACAAAAAGCCTTGCAGTGGAAATTAAAATATATTGAAGCTTTTAATAAAATGGAAGCCTTTATTAAAGAAAAGCAATCCAGTGAATGGCTCCAAACAAGAAAGAATGGAAAGCTTGTAAGAAGAAGTGAGACGGATTCTCTAGATGAATTACTAAAATATGCAATTAATCAAGGTAGCAAAACATATGAAAAGAATCCAGATTTAATATTTACTAATTATTCAAGATTGGTAAACACCCAAGTAGGTATTAAAAAAGGACAAAGAGAATATGCAACTAGAAAGGTATTAGACACTATAGCATTTATAGAAGATATGATATTAAATACAGTAAGGGAAGAAATGGAAAATGGTACAGAATACCATGATATTTATGCTATATGCAAAGAAAGAGCAGAGCAAATAGTTAAATATGCTTACTTACCAATGCAAAGATTAATAGCTTAATTTTGTTCTAGGGTTTTGCACAACGCTTGAAGCGTATTGCAAAAATTTTATTGAAATAATTATTTTTATTTAATCTTTAATTAACTACCCTCTAGCAGTTAAATACTAAAGGATTTTTTTTTATTTGTCTCCTAACTATTCTATAAATAATAATTGTTGATATTGATGCAGAAATTAGTAAATTATATGTTTCTAATATAGTTTTTAAGTTATGAATAATAGAATTCATATCAATTACTCCTTTGCTTAAGATCAATTATAGTATTAGCATAATTCTAATTTTTATACTAAACTTTTTCATAGAAAAACACACCCGTTTTAAAGGCGGGTGCTATTTTAATCAGTGGTATAATTATTGATTCTATCAAATTCATACTCTAATAAATTAGATATATTTTTATCTAATTGTGATAAAATTTCAATACTGTCAGCATTTACACTAGAATGCATATTTCCTTTTTTAAATGATATTATATTTTGGTCTATAGCAATAAGAATAGAAATTGAGATATTATATATAATATCTACTTCTTCTGAAGATAATAGTTTTTTTCTATCTTGAAAAAAAGCATTTAAATATGCTTTGAATTTTTCAAAAACTTTAGAACCATAGTTTTTGCTTTCTTGCATTAGTTCATGAGCAGATTGTATTTTCATTGTTGTATTAAGCTTAGCCATCATAAAATTTTGTATTCTATTATCGACTTCTAGTTGATTAAAAAGGAGCGTGTCTAGATAAAATTTTTGAAATTCTGGCTTATTTGTTACAAATAGAAGTTCCAGCATTTTTATTTGAGAATCTATATTTATATCTATATCATCCGTCTTTTGAGATGTTATTTGTATTAATATTGATTTTGGGATACCGGATTCTTTTTCTATAAGATCAAAATAATTTTCAGTATTGAGTACTTTAATTAAACGCATCAATAATTCATAACAAAAATTGTAATTAAACGTAAAAGAATTAATAGTTACTCCAAGGACTTTAGCTATTTTATCTAATGTATCAACACTTGGCTTTCTACGATTATTTTCATAATTTTGTATAGTGGTTGGAGTGACATGTATACTTTTAGCTAATTCTTTTTGAGTTAGACCTTTTTGAGTTCTAATTCTTTTTATGTTTTCTCCAATATTCACAATATCACCTCATGGCTATTATATATCAACACTAACAAATTGTATATATAAAACTAAAAATTAGTATTGACACTAACATAATGTTAGGTTACCATATAAATATACTAACAATTTGTTAGTGATGGGAGGCGATTTAATGTTAAAAATTAATGTCAATAAAATTATTTTAGCAAGAGCACGAATGGAAATGAGTACCAGAGAACTATCAAAGGTATCTGGGGTAGCTGTAAGTACTATCAATAAAATTGAGAGAGGTTACACAACACCTAATCCGGTGACGATAGGCAAGTTAGCTAAAGGTTTAAATGTTAGTGTAGAGCAGGTTGTTGATATTGAAGAAAACTAAAAACCCTTTCACTACGGCAATAGTAAAAGGGTTCCTAAAGTAAGCTTAATAAAGCCCTCGATAGCTTTATTATAGCCTACTTTGGGAATAAAATCAAAGGAGGATTATAATAAATGAACAATTTAATAGTAAAAGAGTTTAATGGGGACAAAATTCATACTTTTGTGTGGAATGATAAGCCTTGCTGGATAGCAAATGAAATAGTATCCATGTTCGGATATGTAGAGCCAAAAGTTACGATAAGCCAATGCATAGAAGCAGAGCAGTTTGAAATTGGTATTGAGTATGAAATCTTAAAATATAATGAGTTAAAAGATTTTAAGGAACTGGTTAAGAATACTTTAACCACCTCTGAATTGATTAATAAATATGCTTCAAGTCTTGCTATATTCTACGAAGATGGTTTATATGGTTTCTTACAATATACAGATAAACCTATAGGAGTACAATTTAGAAAATGGATAAGAAGAGAAGTATTGCCAGAAATAAGACAAACAGGGGCTTACATTTCAGATAAAGCTAGCACAGAAGCTTTAAAAGAAAGCAACCAACCTGAAAAACTAGAAACCATAAATAAATCAGTAGAACTTGTATCACCTTTGTTAGATGTTGCCGGGGTAGATAATACTATTAAATTACTGGTAGTTAAAACATTATTCTCTAAAGCAGGAGTGGACATACCCATAGAAATAGAAGCAAGGGAAAAGTTCTATGATACCAAACAGATAGCCAAAATGGTTGGAATGTATTCTAAAACAGGCAATCCTGCATTTGGAGCAGTAGGACAGATAATTAAAAAGCTGGATATTGAAGAACATGAGAAAGAGGTTGTATGGGAAAGTAGTGGTTCATGGCAGGGTACTGTGATCAAATATACTGAATCTGTATCTGATAAAGTCAACAAGTGGCTTAAAGAAAATGGATATCCTGTGGACATACCAAGCAAGAACAAAACCTTTCATGTGGTTTACAAACCACTTAGAGAGGTGGCTATATGATGATGGAGGAAAGTTTACGAAGAGTACCTACCACTCAAGAACTTATATATAATCTCAAAGAACTTTCTAAAAATTATTTGGACAACTTCACGACTGATGAAATAATAGCTATAAAAGAAAAACGTATTTCTGAAAGTGAATTTATATCTTTAACAAGGCAAGTTAAAGAAATTATGCTACACTTTTTTTAATATTGTAATTGAAGTGTCAAGACAAAATACAAAAACAGCTGTATAATTTAGGCAATAAGATATGATATAATAAAATAAATATGTGAGCTGTGGAAAGGGTGAATTTGTTGGATAAGGAAATATTAGAATTACTAAAGTCAATGCAGAAGGATATTAAAGATGTCAATGATAAAGTAAATAATTTATCTGAGGGTCAAAATAATCTTACGAATGAAGTTAGCAGTCTTAAAGGCGAAGTCAGAAAAAACTCAATTAAACTGGAAAGTATTGAAAAGAAGATTGATATAATAGCAGAGGTGCAGACAGCACACAAGGAACAAGATGTAAGGGGATTTCAGGGTATTAGTAATTCTATAAAGGATAAGGACAGCTTGATTTCATCAGCAGTTAAAGACATTTCGAAGGACGTTAAAGAACTAAAACAGGGTCAGGATGAAATAAAGGAAGATATTAAAAAAGTTAAGATTGCCACTGGCAATAACTGCATTGAAATTGAATATTTAAAGGCAACTAAATAAATAGAACATAAATAAGCACTTGCTGTAATGGCAGGTGCTTTTGTTATGGGGTGGAAGGAGGTGGCATGATGAATAAAAAGATTTACAAAATTTAAGTTCGGTAGAGCTTGAATTGATTCAGGTTCAAATTAAAGAATTTAAATTGAGCTATTAATAATGTCTTGATTAAGGAGGAATTTCAATGACTAAAGAACAATTACAAATAATACTTACACATGATTTCGGTAAACCAGGGCTTCTTGATGAACAGGAAAAGGAAGTAGCTCTAAAAATATTAGATAACTTAAAAGGAACTGTGGTAATTAGAGCTACTTCTATTTTAGAATTTTGCTTAAAAGCTATTCAGCATAGCGTGGTGTAGTATTATTTAATGATTTTATTTAATAATCCACGATATTCATCATTCTTAGAATCCTGTTCTTTAAGAACTTTTTCAATTTTTGCTGAGGTATCTTGATAGCTTTTAATTAAATCCTCAGGAGTACTGTTTTGGAAATCAAAGGTTCTAAAAACATACTCCTTGGATAGATCAAAAATAAGTTGTTTTTCAAAGCTTTCTGCCATATATTATCACCTTCCCAAAGATGATAATTCTACAAATAAATATTATAACCTTTAACAAATAATGGGATAAGGAGGTGAGGCTAGTGGACAAAGCATTAGAACAAAAGTATGAGGAATTAGAAAAAAGAGTGGCTGCACTTGAAGGACAAGCACAGCCATTAGAAAGTCAAGATATAAAATCTGAATTATTTTCTATCTTGAATACAGCAAGTTTCCTTGTGAATAAAGCATTACCTATGATAATAAGTATGGATGAATTATTTCCCCATAAGCTAGTGGAAGGGGTGAGAATGATGGAAAATCAAGAAATCAGAGAAAAACCCATACAGGAGAACCAACCTCCTATACGGGAAGAATTAAATCAAAATGAGAAATACAAAATAACACGTAAGATTTTTTCTGTTTTTAGTGAAAATAATCTTTCAATCAAACAAGCCAAAGAAATTATGACAGAAACTGTTGATGCTTTAGAAAATATTTATCCTTGGAATAAAAAATAATCATTCAAATTCAAAAGTCCAGTGAGGTTTACGATAACCGTCTGTAATTTCATTAAGAGATTCATGTATATCATTAAGTTTTATTATTGAGTCTTTGAAATCTTGAAATTTATCTTCAGGAAATTTGGAATCGCAATTTTGACAGATTATTGTAGTTTTATCTTTAAAATTATTTGCATCAATATTAAAACTTTCGCCACATTGGCAAGTAAGTTTAACTTTCATCACCATTATCACCTACCTTTTAAAGTGATAATTCTACAAATAAATACCAAACCTTTAGAAGATAATGGGATAAGGAGGTGAGTGCCAAATTATAGTGTTTTGAAATAATCAAATAAATCATTCAGGAAGGAGGCGAGAGTTTGGCTGAAAGAGAAATATATCACTTGGACATTGTGATCGGTGTACAGGGGGATGAATCAAGTAAAAAGAAGATAAGTGCTCTTGACAGATATTTTGAACAGACACAAAAAAGAGCAAATATATTAAATAAAATGTCAGTGTCACCTTCTGCAAAGATAAACGATAGAGCTACCAGCAGGATTGAAAAAATCAATTCAACTTTAAACAAGTTAAATAGGCTTGTAGCTTCTCCTACTGTAATGATTAAAGATAAGGTATCTGGCTCATTGAGTATAATGAGAAGTGGAATAAATAAAGTAATATCTGCAGCCACATCACTCCAAGGTGTACTTTTAGGAGTTGGTGGTACATGGGCTGGAATAATAAAACCCATGCAGCTATCTGGGGATTTTGAACAAACCCAGATAGCATTTACTACAATGCTTAAAAGTGCAGAGCAGGCAAATTCATTCCTGACTCAAGCTCAAAATATGGCGAATGCAACACCTTTCGAATTTCCACAATTAGCTGATGCAAGTAAGAAAATGCTTGCCTTTGGGTGGGATGTTAAAAGTATTCTGCCTGATTTATCTACAATAGGAGATGCTGCATCTGGACTGGGGCTTGGAGCCGAAGGAATAAATCAAATAACTTTGGCACTCGGTTTAATAATATTATTTGGCCGAGTTATAAATCGGATAAAAACGGTGAATCCTAAAGGTTTTAATAAAACCTATGGTAATACCGTGCTAAGCTTATAGATTACGAAAGGCTATAAGTAGTGTAGAGCGTAGAAGGTGAATAAATATAATCCTTCCAAGAGTACCCGACAACTAATATTAAAGGTTGTCCTTTTTATTGGTTGAAAATGTACGCCGAACTGGGTATGAAATGACATACCGATAACCAATGAGGGAAACCTCCAGATTATGAGGATAAAAAGTCTCATAGATAACAAAATTGCAAATGAAAGCAAAAGGGAGAGTCCAAGGGGATGAGATTCTTCAATTAACAGAGGCAGGAGTTCCAGCTGCTAAAATACTTCAGGAACAGCTTGGGTTGACAGCTGAACAAGTAGGTGAAATAGGTAAGCAAGGGCTTGAATCAGATAAAGCTATAAAAGCATTGCTTACGGGAATGAATCAAAGATTTGGTGGAATGATGCAGAATCAAGCCAAAACTGCACTTGGATTAATGTCTACCCTTAAAGATACTCTGGATAATAAATTTTTAACTCAATGGGGTAATGGATTATGGACTGGAATAAAACCAGGGCTAACTAAAGTTACAACATGGCTTGATAAAAATGACAAAAAGGTTACTGAACTTGGAAAACTATTCAGAAAAGCTGGAGAAAATGTAAGTACTTTTATAGGTGGTGGACTTGAGAAAAGCCAGCAGAGGTTAAGTAAATTAATGGATAGTAGCCAGTGGAAAAATGCTGATTTTGGGGGAAAGATAACGCTTGCTTGGGATAAGGTTATAGCTGAACCTCTTTCAAGTTGGTGGAGTGGTGATGGTAGACCTAAAATAAATAAAGTTGCCAGTGAAATGGGTTCTAGTATAGGAAGTGTACTTGGAGGGGGAATAATAGCTGTATTAGATGCTTTCTCTGGTGGAGATGATATAAATAAAACTGGAAATACAGCAGGTAAATCCTTCTTAGATGCATTTCTCAAAGCTTTTAATACTGATGAAATTATAAAGAAGCTTTTAACTGCTTTTAAAGATGCTAATTTAAATGCTGTAAAAAATCCAAATGCTGAAAGTATTACTAAAGCTATGATATTAGATTATGGCTTATATGCCGCAGGTGGTGGCGCTATAATAAAAGGCGGTGCAAAAGCTGCCAAAGGTGCATTTAAGCTAGGTAAGTGGGCTGTTGGTAAGAAGGGAGCCAAAACTGCTTCAAATGCTGCCGAAGAAATGGCAGGTACAGCAGGAAGTGCTTCAAAAGCTTCAAGTACTTCCAGTAAAGCATCTAAGCCTTTTTCAGAAGAAATAAACAGATTAAAATCTAATGTTGATAAAGCTAGAGAAGAAGCTAAATTTTCTGGTAGAAATGCAAATACAAAGAAAGATGCATATAACAAAGCCAGAGATACGTTTAAATCTACTAGGAATGCTGATAATACTTCTGATTTAAAGAAAGCAGCATCGGATTTTAGAAAGGCAGTAAATGAATCCGCAAATGCAGAAAAATTAAGAAAGATAAATCAGGACAAGTTAAATAAAGCTATAAAGGAGTACAATGATTTTGTAAAGAAGTCAAAGGATGTTAAAAATGTAGGTAAAGACGTATCTGAAGTAACTAGGATGGGAAGTGGTTTAAGCAAAGTAGGAAAGGTTGCTAAAAAGGTTCCTTTGCTTGGTGCAGGGCTTACACTCGCGGGTGCAGGTATTGATATAGCAACGGCTTCTGATAAGAAAAAAGCTACTGTTGGGGCAGCAGGCAATATTGCCGGAGGAATAGCTGGAGGGGTAGCTGGTGCAAAAGCAGGAGCCACACTTGGTGGAGGTATTGGTGGAGTTATAGGTTCTATAATTCCCGGTGCTGGAACTGCAGCAGGTATGGCCGCAGGAGGTGCCATAGGGGGCACTATAGGAGGAGTAGCCGGAAGTATAGCAGGTTCAATAGGAGGAGAAAAAGCCCTTGATTGGATATATGATAAGACAGGACCAGCAGTTAATTATTTAAAGAAAGGCTTTGGAAATGCTAAAAAGTCCGTTCAAACATCATGGAATAATTTTGGGACTTGGTTTGGTAATAAAGTAGGTACTCCTCTTAAAAATGGTGCCATAAATACTATAAACTTTACTGTTGGTGCTTTTGCCATGGGAAAAGATGCGGCTGCTAGAGCCTGGGCACCTTATGGTCAATGGCTTAGTAATAATGTATTTACTCCAATTAAAAATAAAGCTTCTGAATCAGGGAAATGGGTTGGCGATAAAGTAGGAGAAGGTAAGGCGTGGGCTTCAAATAAATGGAGTGACTTCTCAACTTGGTGGGGAACTAATGTGTCTGAACCAGTAAAAGGATATGCTTCATCTGCTGGCCAATGGATAGGAGAAAGATTTAATGACGCTAAATCTACAGCTCATACTGCATGGACCGGCTTCTCTGGATGGTGGAGTGAAAATATTGGAGAGCCAACAAAAAGTGTGGCTACTACTGTTGGAGATTGGATAGGAAGTAAGCTTAGTTCTGGTAGAAAAACAGTAGAAACAACTTGGTCTAATTTTTCTACTTGGTTTAAGGAACATATAGGTGGTCCTGCATATGCTCTCCTAGAAAAAGTTATGACAAAAGGAGAAAGTGTAACCGGATTACACACCAAAGCCAATGGTGGTATTGTAAATGGTCCAGAGGTTACTTTAATCGGTGAAGCAGGAACGGAAGCAGTTATTCCTTTATCAAGCTCTAGAAGAAATAGAGGACTAAGCTTATGGCAGCAGGCAGGAAGAATGTTAGGAGTAAGAATGTTTGCCAACGGTGGTATTGTAGGAGGTGGCTCAACTGGAACAGGTAAAGTCGCAAAAGCTACAGCTAATATATCCACTTCCATTGCCCTTGGAGATGATTCACTAACTCAATTTAAAAAGTATGGTAACAAGATAAATGATAATTTAAGTAGTGGAATTTTAGATAATAAAAAAGTATCAACCAATTCAGTGAATAGAGTTACAAATGAATCTGGTTCGATACTTAATTTATTCTCAAGAACTGGGCATGTGTATGGCGGTGCCATAATGAACGACTTTGCACAGGGTATAAGGGCTGCAACGTCAGATGTAACAAGTGCAGTAAAAATTCTCACAGATAAAGTAATTGAGGAATTCAAGACAGGCTTTGAAATACATTCCCCATCTGCGGTTATGACTAGACTATCTAAATTTATCCCACAAGGAGTTATAAAAGGAATGACATCTATAGATATTAAATCGTTTATAAAAAGCTGGATTGGAGATATTTCATCCATGGCCGGTGGCATGAGTGGGAATGTATCTGGATGGTTGGCATCTGCACTAGCTGTAACAGGCACACCTATGTCATGGCTTCCTGGATTATTAAGGTTAGTTCAGGCTGAATCTGGAGGAAATCCACTGGCCTATAACAGTATAAGTGTAGGAGGGGAACATGCAACAGGATTGCTTCAAACATTGCCTTCTACGTTTAGAGAGTTCATGGTCAAGGGGCTTAATAATATATTGAATCCTGTACACAATGCAGCAGCAGCCATAAATTATATAAAAAGTAGATATGGAAGTGTTTTTAACACTCCTTTGTTTAAGGGTGGTTCATATGTCGGATATGCAACCGGTACAGACAACGCAAAGAAAGGTCTGGCCAGAATAAATGAAAGAGGTTGGGAATTTGTGGACTTCACTGGAGGAGAACAGGTGTTAACTCATAATAAATCTGTGGGTCTAATGGAAAGGGCTGCAAATTCAATAAACAGGATAAAAAATGCTGTATCTGGACTAAGTTTAACAGGTACTGAAAATAAAGATATTCCTGAAAACTTAAGTTATTATACTTCCCAACCACAGGTAGCTATGGCTGGAACTAGCTATGGAGATATAAATATTGATGTAGAAAATAATTTTAGTAGTGACCTAGATATTGATACCATAGTAATACAAGCCACAAAGAAATTTGCTACAGAATTTAGAAAGACGTTACAAAATTTGAAGAGGTGAGGATAGATGAGTAATGAAGATTTAAATAAAAAAAAGACTGCTTCTGAAGTACCAGCTCAGAAGCAGTTCCAATTTACTGAACATGAAATATTCTGTGTAGCAAGTCATTTACAAATGTATATAGATCGAG
Source organism: Clostridium kluyveri DSM 555 (assembly GCF_000016505.1). Taxonomy (NCBI): domain Bacteria; kingdom Bacillati; phylum Bacillota; class Clostridia; order Eubacteriales; family Clostridiaceae; genus Clostridium; species Clostridium kluyveri. Next base: position 1,943,568 of record NC_009706.1, on the reverse strand, counting down.
TGGAAAATAAACTTGAAGATTATAATCCATGTAATACATGCAAGTTTGTTAGAGATTGCTTTAAAAGTGATTTTATTTATTCAGATGTAATGAATAAATTAGTTCATATAACAGGTCTGGATTATCTTATTTGGGCACGAGTTATGAATACAAAACTGGAGCAACAGGAACAACTCAATAAAGGCGAGCTTGAATGTATTTATCGTCACTTAAAAATGTTTATTTTTACTTGCTGGGATAAGAAAAAGAATGTACCTGATGCATGTGTTGGATGCGGCCACTATTGCAGCGAAAACAAGCAAACCCTCAATCCATGGCCGGCATTTTATAAACTGTCTAATTTAATTGATACATCTTACTCAGGTGGACAAGGAGCATCTAAGTAAACAGGACAGCGTCCCCATCTATCTTTTGAAGGATATGGACAGTTTTTTACTTTATTGCAGAAATAAGAACCTTTTTTATATCCGGGCATTCCAGTGCCAGTCATATCAAATTTTATATAGTCAATGGATATACAATGGGGTTCATTTAAATAAGGACACTCAGAACTAAAATTATAGGTTAATGTTATTTGCATGTTCATCACCTCCTTTTAGGTGATAATTCTACAAAATAATACCAAAACCTTTAGAAGATAATGGAATAGGGGGTGATTTTTTGGACTTTAGCAATATAGTTGATGTTATACAGGATGCATCTAAATCTGTACTAAATGCACTTGACAGGGTTGCCAACAGCAATTTTGATGTGTACCTAACAAATACAAAAGATAGTGAGACTTTCCATTTTCCAGTCAACCCCTTAAGTCTCACAGTCAACAGGGAGAAGAAATATAGCACTGCCGATATAGTGGACATAGGGGAAATAGACATAAGCGACAAAGGCACTAAAATAAAGGAAATAAGCATGGAAACCTTAATTCCAGATGTCTATGAACCTTACTGCAGGTATACAGATATAGCCAATTCAAAAGAAACTATTGAGAAGCTTGAAAAGTGGCAGGAACAGGAGGAGGCATTAAGATTAATTATAACTGTTATAGGCTTTAACAGCCTGGTAAAATTAAGCACCATGAATGAAGAGATAAGACCGGAAGGACTTAATAATAGCAGATACTTTACATTTACATTCAGGACACATAGGGACCTTAAAATATCCCAGGTCGATTCCACTCTTCAAGATAATAGACAAACTACTACGGAAAGTAGTGGTGCAAAGTATTCCCACAGGGCAGGAGAGTGGATAATAGTTACCGCAGATGTTTTGAATGTGAGAGATGGACCTGGAGAAAGTTATGGAATAAGGGGAACAGTTAAAAAGGATGAGTGCTATAAGATTGGAAGCATACAGGGTAATTGGGCAGATATATACTGGAGCAACCATGGAGGCTGGATTTGCACTGATTATGTTAGGTAGGTGATACTATGATAAGTATAATCGCAAAAGATAATTATAAGGTTGGCAATTTAAATGAGGGTGTTACCCTGCAGGAAAGCATAGATTCCATAGCATATATGGCCACAGTCAAGCTGATTGAAACTGAACAGCTCCAGAGCATACAGTTTGTTAAAGGCAATGGTATTGAAATATGGGATACTCCCTTTAATGGAAGCACTGATGTAAGGGTGTTTAAAGGTGTTGTATGGGAAAGGGATCGAAACAGAAAAGAGCATTACCTGAACCTTGAATGTAAGGAGAGAACAGTCTATCTTGAAAATTCAGAGGATGAGTACCAGCACATAGAGGGTCAGACCGCCACTCAGAGGATAACAAGGTATGCAGGTGACTGGAATATACCTATAGGAATTTTTGCAGATACAGGAATAGGGCTTGCCAAGAATATATACAGAGGTGGCGATAAAATTCTTGACATGATATTTAAAGACCTGAAGGAGACAGCCCAGAAAGGCGGTAAGCTCTACAAAGTCAGGATGCAGGAAGATAAACTGGATCTGATTGAGATAGGTACAAATACTACTGTATGGAAATTAGAATCCATAGCAGAGGAAATAGAGGAATACAGTTCTCTCGAAGGTGCTGTAACCCAGGTAAAAGTTTTAGGAACACAGCAGGATGAAAGCTTATCGCCCGTCATTGGTATCTATGAAAAAGAAACCAGAGGTTATGGTACTTTAAGAAAGATAGTTCAGGACGACAAGGTAACAAATGCAGATGAAGCCAAGAAAAAAGCAGATTCCATTTTTAGCACAGGTGAGGACTATATAAATATAAGCTGTGGCGTTGATATAAATACCATAAGGGCAGGGGATAAAGTAAGCCTTGATGGCGTTGAACTATATGTGGCAAGTGTTACACACACTTTGGGAAGCAGTGGGAAGATGGAGTTAACCGTTGGAACTATGGATTATATAAGGAGGAAGTTTTATGCGGGAGATGGAGGAACTAGCTAGTACAATGAAAGACCACACTAATAAATCTGTAAATAATGCTGTTTCGGGACTTGGCGTTGAATTTGGCACTATGACAGAAGCAGGGTTGAAACTTGATAACTTTAAACATGAGATAACGGATTACAAGGTACTTGACTATTTAAAACTGGATAAGGATTATTTTACTCAAACTGATGTTGCTGGAGGAGAATACAGTCATTCACATAATGTAAAAACTCCAGAAATGTTAAAACCCCTGAAGTCAGGTGACAGGGTATTGGTTGCCCAGGTAGGAAGTGAATTTATAGTTATAGGGAGGGTGAGAAATGCCTAATCTATTTCCGGATAGTGATTATACAAATGATACCACATCATCAAGTACTAGTACTACCAGTGGTAATAATAGTGATGCAGGATATAAAGGTTCCTATAAATTTGACTTTAACAAGGGTGAATTTGTAAGAAACCCGGATGGAACTTTAGCAAGATGTAACAGACTGGAAGCTTATGAACAATGGTGCAATAAAGCAATGAATACTCCTGTGGGATTTAGAGCTTACAGTAGATTATACGGTCATGAATTGGATACCTTGTCGGATTCACTGTATTCAAGGGAAGCTATAGAACTTGAAGTTAAAAGAATGACCACAGATACATTGATAGTTCATCCCATGACCAAGGATGTAAAGGACTTTGCTTTTACCTGGCAGAACAATGGGGAATTGTATTATGATTACACTGTAATTACCGTAGATGAAGAATCAATTGACATGAATAATACAACGAAGGTGGGGTGATTATATGGCAGACTTTGAAATGCCCGATTTTCTTAGCGAAAATGCAGATACCATACATGCACGAATGCTTAAAAAAGCTCCTAAAGATGTAAATACCATTGAAGGGGATTTCTTCTGGGACAACACAAGACCCACTGCGGATGAAATGGCAACTATACAATATAAACTGCAGAGATTTTTAAAAATAGCTTTTCCTCAAACAAGTTATGATCAATATTTAGATTATCTCGGAGAGTTAAAAGGACTTCCTAGAAATGCGGCTACATTTAGTACTGGAAAAATAAAAGTAACTGCTGTTCCTGGTACCCAAATTGTAGAAGGTAAAATTGCTTGTACCGTTGCTACGGAAGACAAGACAAGCATAGAGTATAAATTTCAGGAAACTAAAACTATAGATTCTACGGAAACAGCTTATATAGATGCAAAATGTACACAGGCAGGAAGTATAGGTAATGTTCCTCCAGGGAGTATAACTATGCTTTTAACTCCTATAAACGGGGTCAAAAGTGTAACCAATGAGGAACAATTTAAAGGTGGCACTGATATAGAAGATGATACCCATTATTCGCAGAGGATTACAGAGGCAGAACAGCAGGAGAAGCTTAGTGGTGCCGATAGCGATTACATAAGATGGGCACAGAAGGTTGATGGAGTAGGGTATGCTTATCCTGTATCGGAATGGAATGGTCCAGGTACAGTTAAAGTTTTAATCCTTGATAAAAACGGACAGACTGCCACACAGGAACTTATAGAAGCAGTACAGAATTATATTGCTCCAATAGTTCCACCAGGGCAAAACAGGGGAGGACTGGCACCTATAGGGGCAATAGTAACAGTTGCAACAGCCTCTATTTTAAATCTTAGTATTAAAGCTGATTTCATATTTACAAGTGGATATGATCCGCCTGAAGTACTTACAAATATAAAAAATGAAGTAAATAACTATGTTACAAAGGTGGATTTAAGTGAAACCATACTATTTAAAGCAGTTGATTCTGTAGTAGGTTCTTTTATTTTGCAGAAGAAAGGAATTGATAATTATTCTAATCTAACTGTAAATGATGAAACTGTAGATATAACATTAAATGAGCAGGTTGCAGTAGTAAATGAGGTGGTAGCAAATGGAGTCTCCTAGAGGACAGCAGATGATTAAATATATATCGCCTGATTCACAATCAAGTGCTATAGAACAATCTATATATGAAGCCATAGGAAGTGAATTTGACAATACAGACAGTATTATAGATGAAATACTAAAGCAATTTTTTCCCCAGACTGCTACATGGGGACTTACATGGTGGGAAAAAAGATTAGGGCTTCTAACGAATTTAAGCGAAGATATAGAAAAAAGAAGAAAGAAGGTAATTGTAAAGCTTCAGACTAGATGGCCCATGACACCTTTAAATATGGCTAAAATAATCAGTACTTACACAAATGCAAGTGTTCATATAACAGAAAATGTGGCTCCATATACATTTCAGGTTGATTTGCTTAGTAGTAGTGGTTTCCCTGAAGATTTAGTGGAGTTATATAAAACTGTTAAGAGGATAAAACCGTCCCATCAATCTGTCAAATATAAGATGACATCTGTAACAAACATGAATATTTATTATGCTGCAGCTTCTATATCTGGTGAAACAATAACAGTATATCCATGGACACCAAGAGAAATAGAATCCAGGGGGAAAATTAATGTTGCAACAGCAGTAGCAAACAATACTGAAACAATAACCGTATATCCAAAGGAGGGATAAGCCTTGGCAGAAAGTTTTTATACAATACTTACCAATGTGGGAAAAGCTAAGATAGCTAATGCCACAGCATTAGGAACAAAGGTGAATTTTACTACTTTAAAAGTAGGAGACAGCAACGGTACTTATTATAACCCCACAGAAGCACAGCAGAATCTTGTGCATACAGTATGGCAGGGGAATATAAATTCTATTAAAGTAGATGCGGAAAATCCTAACTGGTTAATTATCGAAATTGTAATACCTTCTAGTGAAGGTGGATTTACTATAAGAGAAGTAGGGATATTTGATGATACCGGAATTATGCTTGCTGTGGGTAAATATCCTGAAACATATAAACCTATGGTGACAGATGGAAGTACTAAAGATATAACGATTAGAATGATTTTAGAGGTTTCCAATAGTGCCAGTGTAACTTTAAAAATAGATCCATCTGTAACTTTAGCTACACAAGAGGATATACAGGCATTGAGAAATCAAATAAATACTAATACTACAAGTATAAATAATTTAGCTGGATCAGGAAGGACTACTGAAACTGTAAAGGGTAATTCGGATGCCATAGTTAATTTAGGAGGAGCAGGAAGAACCACAGAAACAGTTAAAGGAAATGCAGATGCCATAGCACGAATAGGGCAGCAAATAAATAATGCAAAGTTTTTTTCTCAATCCAGTACACCTGACAGCGGCAGTATAGATTCTACTAAAACAAACATCTGGTTTGATACAGCAAACAATATAATAAAAATATGGAATGGCACATCATGGCAGGGACAAGGTGCTGTGTATCAATAATAAATTCAGGAGGGCTATTGTGGAAACAGTAAATAAGGAAAATCTATTAGAGGAATTAAAAAAATTAAATGTCGGTGAAACATTATTTATATCTATAGACAAGGATATATCCAATACAATTCAATTGTTATTTATAAAAGTTCAATCATACAATAATTTATTTATGAGTTATATAAATAATACAATACAGGAGGCAAATAAATTTAATTTGGATGCCTTTCTTGAAAAGTATGCCGAAGCCAACCAAGAAATAGAATTATTTAAGTCTGATATGTTGAAGAAATATTTAGATAATGCCTATGAATATTTTATGGTGAATAAGTTTTTCTATAACTTTAATTATGATTTAAATGTATTGCAAATTAGAAAAGTTGGGAGAAATAAAATAAATGATTAAACCTAAGAACGGATATTATTTAGATAGAAGGGACTTTGAACAGTGGCAAGATTCTATATCTCCACTAATTGAATCCTATGAAAAATGCAATGGAATATGTAATGATTGTGAAACTTATAAAGATACAAAAAATCCAGATTTAAAAGTAAAAAATATAACTTTCGTTGTAACGGAAAAGTGTAATTTAAATTGTTCTTATTGTTATGAGCAGCATAAAACAGGTAGGAGAATGAGTAAATCAGTAGCAAAGAAAGCTATTGATTTTTTATTTAATGAAGAAAAGATAAATGGCTACTACAGTTTTAAAACCTCTCCTGCTGTAATATTAGAATTTATTGGTGGGGAGCCATTACTAGAAATAGATTTAATGGATTATATAGTAGAATACTTTAAATTTAGAGCATTTCAATTAGATAGTCCTTGGGCTACCAATTACATGATATCAATGACAACGAATGGAGTTTTATATGATTCTCCAGAAGTTCAAGAGTTCCTTAAAAAGAATTTAGGGAAAGTAAGCCTTGGAATAACTATAGACGGAAATAAAAAGTTACATGATACCTGCAGAAAATTCTATGATGGTTCTGGCAGTTATGACATAGTAGAAAAATCTATTAAAGATGCGGTAAGAAAAGGATACACTAATTCTACAAAAATTACTTTATCTCCTCAAAATGTTATGTATTTGAATGAAGCCATACAGAATGTATGGAATTTAGGGATCAAGGCAGCATATACTAATTGTGTATTTGAAGAAGGATGGCAAATAAAAGATGCCAAAATTCTATACTCTCAAATGAAGCAATTAGCAGATTTTCTACTAAAGGATAAGAATTATTCTAAATATTACTGCAGCTTATTTGATGATAGCATAGGGCAACCGTTAAAGGAAGATAGAAATTGGTGTGGTGGTAACGGACAAATGCTTGCTATTGCACCTGATGGCAAATGTTTTCCTTGCATTAGATTCATGAAATACTCTTTAAATAACCAAAAAGAACAGCCTATAGGAGATATCTATAAAGGACTTGATAGGAAAGAAGAAAATATGTGGTTAAACAAATTAAAAGATATTACTATGTCTTCACAGTGTCAGTATGAAGATAACAAAAAATGTCTTGATTGCAAAATTGCTTCTGGATGTGCTCTATGCACAGGATATAATTATGATAAATTTGGCGACCCCAATCATAAAGCAACTTTTATCTGTGAGATGCATAAAGCCAGGGTATTGGCTAATGTTTATTACTGGAATAAACTTTACCAGAAATTAAATTTAAATAAAATATTTAAATCAAATATTCCTAAAAAGAAGGTGAATAGTTATGGCATGTAGTGGAAATTGCAGTGGAACTTGCACAGGTGGATGTGGCTCTGGATGTGACTCTGGATGTTACGGATCTTGTAAAACAGGATGTACAGATGCGTGTACAAGTTGTGTAGGAAGTTGTGTAACTGGATGTACTGGCACTTGCACGACTGGCTGTTCAAGTTGTAGTGGAAACTGTATTGGTACATGTACTAGCTGTAGTGGCACTTGTAGTGGTAGCTGTTCAGGTTGTTCCGGCTGTAGTTCTTGTAGTGGAAGCTGTAGTGGGTGTAGTGGATGCAGTGGATCTTGTAGTGGATGTTCAGGTTGCACATCTTGCAGTGGGACTTGTTCAGGAGATTGTAATAATGCCTGTCAATCAACATCAGCAGCCCAAACAATTGCTGATTTAGGTTCAAACATTGCAATAAATAATCCTGTTAGGGTTAATGATTTTAAACAACTTAGAGATGCTATCCACAATGAACTATCAAGAAGAAATAAAACCATACCTAATGATAATTATATTGTTGAACCTGCTGTGAATAGTAAAATATTAGTAGAACATGCGCAGAAAATATTTGATGACATAAAAGTTATGGATTCATCAAAATTCAAAACTATTAATAACACTACAATAATTAAAGCATCTACTTATACTGATGCTATTACTTATATACAAACATTAATGAATCAAAATATTAAATAGAAAAGGGGTAATAAAAAAATGGATGATAAAGTATTTTTGTTAAACAAATTAAATTTGGTAAATGCAATTTTAGGAAATGATGCAGAAGGTGTGAAAACTGTTATAACTGCTCTAAATGCAGTTACGTTAACAACAGATCAAATAACTTCAATAAAAGAAACATTAATTTCTTTATTTGATGGAGATACATCTAATTTAGACATAAATTTAATAAAATCTGTTATAAATCAAATAAATGAAATAAATAAGAATTATTTATTAAATCTGTTGGAATTAAAAATGCTATCATTGCGAGATTCTAGTTCTAAAACGATAATTCAACAAAAGTTGCAAGATACTTCCATTGTTTTTGATAATGATAATGATAAATATAATTATTACTATACATTATCTAATTATGCTATTGTATTAAAAGATAGGACTTTAATACAAGCTGCCATAACTGTAGTGCAGGCTTTATAAAAAACCACAAGGCAAAATAGGGGCTAGAGATAGCTTTTTTATTTTGCCTTGAAAATATGGTATCATTAAATTAGAAACATATTATGAAGTATGATATTAGTATAATAAAAATAAGAGTTGAACTATATTTATCGAAAGGATATACATTTAGATGGATAATAATGTCTTGTGGTATTTAGAAGAACAAATCGAAAGAACTATAAACAATTTAAGAAAGCGAAATATGGCAGGTTTTTTCGTTAAGGATGATGTTGAACTAAAAGGACTTTTAAAAGAACTTATAGATGAAAATTCTGTAGTAGGTGTAGGAGATTCAATGACACTCTTTGAAACAGGTACTATAGATTTTCTGCGTAAAGGAAACTACGCTTTTTTAGATAAGTACAGAAAAGATATTACAAGTGAAGATAAAAAACAAATCTATATAAAAAACTTTTCTTCTGATACTTTTATGTGTAGTACAAATGCCTTAACTGAAGATGGAGAACTTTACAATATTGATGGTAATGGAAGTAGAGTTGCACCAATGATTTATGGGCCTAAACAGGTTATTTTAGTAACTGGTATAAATAAGATTGTTAAGAACATAGAAGAAGCAGAAAAAAGAGTTAGAAATTATTCTGCTCCAATTGATGCAAAAAGATTAGGGAAAAATACTCCATGTACTACTTTAGGCTATTGTGTAGATTGTAAAAGTCCTGATAGAATATGTAATGATTTTACAATAATTAGAGGACAGTTTATCAAAGATAGGATAAAAGTAATTATTGTAGGAAAGCAATTAGGATATTAATTATTTATTTCGTAATATTTCATATTATGCGATAAATATTCAGAGTTTTGGATAAATCCAGAGCTCTTTTTAATGCTCAATTTATTTAATAAAATATTGGTAGCGTAAGCAAATAATGAATGCTTATTTTTACTATTAATTTCATAGCATTATAATTTTTATATTGAACAAAATATTAAGGATATTACAGTAAATTCTCATTTAGGAGGAATAAGTGCTATGGGTGAAAAACATTGTTCTTCTTGTGGAAGCAAACAAGAAAAAGAGAGAAAAGAAAATAATTCTAAAACTAAACATAGCAAGAAGACACAGAAAAAAGATTGATGTTAAGATTAATCTGAAAATATCTAACTCAAAAGAACTTGGTTTAACCAGGTTCTTTTATTTTACATAAAACTAGGAGGTGCACTATGAGTGAATGCTATGACGGGAAATTGTGTGAAGAAAAGCACAAAACACTAAATAATACAGTGGATGAACATGAAACTTGGTTAAAAAAGCATGATGAAGAAATAAGCTTAATTAAACAGGACACCAGGGAAAATAAAACTGACATAAAAAATTTAATAAAAAAGATGGATGATCTCATATCAACAATCAAATGGGGACTTGGCATATTTGTCACAGTCTCTATTTTTGTTATGGGAATTTTATTAAATAAATAAAGGAGATGCAAATAATATGTTACCAATCACAAGGAAAATATCGTCTTACAACCATTCAGCAGGGAATAGCGTTAAGTTTATAGTTATGCATGACACAGGAAATTATAAGGATACAGCTCTGGCAAATGCTACTTATTTCAATGGAGGGGATAGACAGGCTTCTGCACATTATTTTGTGGATGACACTTCTATATATCAGGTTGTAGAAGATTCTAATGCAGCATGGCACTGTGGAGATGGTCATGGAACTTATGGTATTTCAAACTATAATTCCATAGGTATTGAAATGTGCAATTCCGGTGGGTATATTTCCGATACAACTATAAATAATACTCTACAGCTTGTAAGGAGCTTAATGAGTAAATACGGTATTTCTATTAGCAATGTAGTAAGACATTATGATGCAAGCAGGAAAGATTGCCCACATAATTTAAGTGCTAATAATTGGGCTAAATGGACACAGTTTAAATCCTTATTAGCAAGTGGAAGCTCTGTGGATTCTTTGATTACAGAGGTAAAGAATGCGAAACTAAAATCTCAAATAGCAGCACTTCAATACAATATGAATCTTGATTATAATGCTAAACTACAACATACTGACGGTAACATCTATCAGGAAACCTTGGACAACCTCAAAAGCATTGGAAATATCATTGCAAAAGGTCACAAGTCCCATATAGTTCTCTGGTTACAGCAGAAATTAGAAATGTGGGGTTATTTAAAGAAAGGAAGCTATACAGATATGATTTATGACGAGCCAACGTTCCAGGCTGTAACCGAACTCCAGAAGAACTGGGAAAGACCTACGGATGGAGTTTTGAAAATAGAAACCTGGAATATATTTTTGAATAACTAATTTAAAATAATTTTTATATTTTATTGCCTATAAATAAAAATCTGCATATTTATTAGATAAGAAACTAATGGAGGAATGATAAACAATGGCTAAGTATATAAAGAAACCTGTTGTAATTGAAGCTAAAAAATATAATGGGCATAATATAAATTCTATTGATGAGTTTATAGGAAATGGCAGGGGATATCAATATAAAAAAGGTGTTTTATATATTAATACGCTAGAAGGAAGAATGAAAGCTAGTATAGGCGATTATATTATAAAGGGCATAAATGGAGAATTCTATCCATGTAAGCCTAATATATTTGAAAAGACCTATGAGAAAGTAGATGAATAAAAAAGGGAGCTTAAAAGGCTCCTTTTTAAATTATAAAGATTATGGAGGAATGTAAAATGGATTATGAAAAGTTTTTAAAGGATGTAAAAGAAGGTAATGCAGAAGATGTAAAAAAAGATGTAGAAGAATTGCAGGAAAACTTAAAAGAGTTAGATACTATTGGAAAGCTAGTTGATTACCTGAAAACGCTAGATCCAAATAAAAAAGTTCTGATTGGGGGCAATTGTATGCCTATTATTTTAAGACTCTGTGACATCAGAGAAAAGGACAATAAAGTTTATCTAGGGTAGTATTTAAATTCTCATTCTATCTTTTCTCTGATGGAGTGAGAATTTTCTTATGTAAGGCTAGTAAAATAGCCATTTTTTAAATTATCAAAGTATAAAAATTATGGAGGAATGAGAAAATGAAAGAACAAATATTAAGCATGGGAGTACAGTTTATTATAGGTGTGTTTGGAATTATAGGAACCTTTGTACTCAAGAAGGTTGCAGATGCAGTAGAGGTTCAGAAACAGGCTCTTGCAGCTAAGAAAGATGCATATAATTACAATCGTGCTCTTAATATTGGAAATGGATTGTACTATGCTTTAGAAGATGAATTTAAAGATTTAGCTAAAGCAGGGGAACAGAAAAAGGCTGAAATGGAGAAAAGGCTGCTTGAAATAATACCAGGGCTTACACAGAATGAATTGGATGCTATAAATAAAGAGGTTTGTAATGGGGTTACAAAGATAGGGACAGAGGTTTTGACACCTATTGAGGTGAAGGAACAGAATTAATTTTAGTGGTCTTAACAGGCCACTATATTTTTTTGCTTATAGCTTATTTACGCATATTGTAAAATAATATATTTTATACTTATAAGGGTAATTATCCTTATTTATTTTTTACAATCAATACAATTTAATAAAAGCTCCGGTATTTGCCAGAGCTTTTATAGATTAAAACATATTGAAACGATATTAAAGAGATAACATAGTAGTTTTGTAAGCATTAATTATTATATCCAAATTTAATAAATTCAAAACAAAAGAAAGCTTTATGCCTTGAAACCATTTACATGTATTATAAAATCATATATCATATATTTATAAGGTTAACCCCCTTAATTAATTTTCACAACCTAAAATAAGTTTAATTTTTTTTAAATCCACACTCCAAATAGTATGATTATCAACCAATCATACTATTTTTTTGAAAGTGTATAGACGGGGTTGAGAGAAATTACAATCTGGTGGGGAAGTATAAGGATAAGGAACTACAGGTATGGTGAGGTGATTATTAGGAATTATTAAAAAAAATAAAGCCTAGATTTATTATGAATTTCCTTTAGGTTAAGGAAAGATGATTCATGAAATTCTAGGTTTTTTATTAATTAGAACAAATAATTTGTTTATTTAATTATCTTTAATTCAAGTTTTTTTTGTTTTGGTTTCATTTTAAAAATTTCATCTGGCAAGCAACATATAGATTGAATATCTTCTTTATTTAAACATATATCTTGAATTGTTTGTTCTGGATGAAGTATTTTATTATCAAATAATAATTCAAAAGCCTCTTTAAAAATTGAAGGTTCTTCTGGTTGCAAAATATCATCTAATGGCTCATGTTTCCACATTTGCTTTAAAGTCATTTGCCTTTGCAGATAACTTATCTGATTATCTGTAAATAAATTGAGTTGTTTGGATCGCATTATCATGGCATTGACCGAAACCTTCCACTTCTCTTTTAACATTAATAAATAATCTACTGAATTATGAATTATCTCCGTTGGAAATGAAGTTATAGGCATTAAGAAGGCACCAGCAAAATAATTCGCTTCAGCTTCAATTCTGTTTAGAACATCTTTTTTATATACATCATTTATTTTCAAAGTTGGATGTAATAATAAATGGCCTAATTCGTGTGCCGCATCAAATCTTGATCTTACAGCAGAACCTTTCTCACTACCCAAAAATATATATCCTTTTCCATTATTCCATTGTGAGAAAGCATCAATTTTTTTATTTTTAAATTTGATTCTACAGATAATAATACCATTCGTTTCTAATAGATCTACCATATTGTGAATAGGGTTATCGCCTAAATTCCAATATTTTCTCACATATAAAGCTATTTCTTCAATAGTTTTGTTGTCAATTGGTTCTTTGTAGGTATAGTTACTTATATCAGGTAAATTTACATCATAAAAATTTATATATTTATTTAGGTACTTATATATATCATCAGCCCATTTAATATAATAGCTGTAAGCATTCTTTATTTTTTTAGGAGTACTTTTCATTGCTCTAAAAAATATGGCACTATTTTCACACGTTCGCTCATTTTCAGATTTATAAAAGAATTGAATTGGAAAATTAAGTGCATTGGACATTTTCTTTAGTACGAATACAGAAGGGTTCATAATTCCTTTTTCGTATTGGGAAATTGCCTGGCTTGTTACTTCTATTAACTCTGATAGTTCTGACATTGATAATCCACGAGACTCTCTTGCTTCTTTTATTCTTGCAGGGACTATATCAAAATTGTTTTTTACCATTCTTATCACAGCCTTTTCTCTTCATTTAAAAGTTCTTTTAATATTGTATCTCGAATTTTAATACCTTTCTTTTTAGTATCTTTATCTTCAGAGCTAATTTTAACAGATTTAAGTTCTAATTTTAAGTCTAGGGAGGATAGAATTTTTTCGAATTTACAGTTTGGTATAATTAGATTTAAAAATTCAAGAGTATCTGCACCACCATATGTAATAATCCCATAATATTTATCGTCTTTAATAGCAGGGTTAGATTGATCTGTAAAATCAAAGATTGTTTGCTTTTCGTCGAAATTATTACAATAGGAAGATTCCAATTTGTACCTTGAACGTGATGGTAAACTGTCTTTATCTTTAGCAGATGCAATGTGTAAAAATATATTTCCAGCTGATAATTCAGGAACATATTCGCCGAAATTATTAGTTTTTTTCATTCTGCATTTAAAAGGGAAATTTTCGGGTAATAAATCCAATTCAAATTGATAATATATAGCTTTTGTGCGTATTCTAGGTAATATAGGTTTAAAATATTTGCTACTTAATATAGCATAATTATTTTTATACAATTCTCTAAATACTTGTTCGCCAATTTGAATTATAGGATATAATGTACGCCTGAGTGATAAAGTTATTTCATGTTTGATTAACTCATCAGCATTTTTATATATCATCAAAATAAACACTCCATTCTAAAATATGATATAAATAATTTTACATTATTATGATAATTTTATCAAGTATTTTTATATAATAATACTATTTTATCAATAAATTAAATGCTTGGATATAATGTAATTCGAATAAATATAATTTAAATAAAAAGCCCCAGGACCAAACCCAGGGCTTTCACCAATTAGAACATAAATGAGTGATTTTAAAGTATTCTTATGGTATTAACCATTATACCCAACTTTAAACATTTTATATTTATTTCCTAAAGCTTTTGTGATATTATGATTATAATATGAACCTTAACAAGGGTTGTATTTTAATTTCCCAATAAAAAGAGAGCTTCACGCTCTCATATCTTTTTCCATGTATGATAGAACCAATCAGCTTTTTCTTTACCGAACTGTCTTGCTACTTCTTCCTTAACTTTCTCATCATATATACAATCAGACTTATAGTTATTAGCAATTTCAAATACTTTATTGTACATTAAAGCGAATAATTCTCTATTAGATATTACCATATAACCATCCCCTTTTTTATTCCATTATACCAGATAATAGATATAGGGGAGCAATTAGCGGCGAATGTGGTTTTACTAGACAACAAATTTATAAATATAAAATAAAAGATAATTTAGGTGGTAATTAACAACTCTATATAAATAATTTGCTTTATTTAATAATGTGCGGTATACTTAGCAAATACTTAAATGAATCGTAATTAATTTAAACACAGGTATATTTCAATAAGTACTTAAATAATATATGTATTTATTATTATCGAAATTTTATTTAGTGTATTATGGTTATTACAGGGAGTTTAAGAAATAAAATTTTGGAGGTACTTATATGACAGGTACAGTTAAATGGTTTAATGAAAACAAAGGATTTGGATTTATTACAGGAGAAGATGGAAATGATGTTTTTGCACATTTTTCTCAAATAAATTCAGAAGGATATAAAACACTTGAGGAGGGTCAAAAAGTTTCTTTTGATAAAACAAGAGGACAAAAAGGACCACAAGCAGAAAATATTACTGTTCTTTAATTAGTGAATATTTATCCCTTAGGTTATATATCTAGAGGATTTTTGAATTGCATAGATAAATGAAATGCAGTAAAGAGGGGAATTTAATATTCCCCTTGTTGTATTTTATAAGACATCTCTAATTTTTCCTTTTATTTTGTCAAAAGTCTTCTTGGAGATAAAATTTTTCTTATTTATACAATTTGAATATGCATTTTCCGAAATACCTAAAATCCTAGAGGCTTGTCTTTTATCTAAGTTATTTTTATTTCTCCATAGTTCCAATATTTTACTACAATCAGATATTATAAATTTCATGTAATCATTGCAAATTATAATATTGCCAAATAGTTCATATAACTTTATTATTATATTAGGAGATGGGTTAATGTTGCAATTTTCATAAGATATAATTGTACCTGTAGAGATATTCAAAATTTTGCCTAGTCCCTTGGCTTTTATATTGTTATTTCTTCGTATTTTTCTTAGTCTAACTCCAAATGTATCTGATTCTAGGTAAGGATATACAAACCTTAAACAATCATTTAGGTTGAATTCAAATGATTGGGTTAGTGTCGCAATACTATAAGTCATGAATGATTGTGACTTGGAAAATTTACATTCTTATGCCTTGTGACACTATCTGTAATATTTATTAAATCTCCTGCTCCAAGGGCAATAATTTCTTCAGCAGCTGTATATCTACCATTATTTCTCATTATACCACCTACATTTCCAAGGCCCAGTACCATATCTGTTTTTTCATACATAACTACATCTGCCCCTGCTTTTTTAGCAGTTAGAGCTGCTGCACATCCAGACCAACCGGAACCAATTACTACTGCTTTCATTGAAAAGACCTCCTATATAATTCCTTATTTTTAAATAAATCTCTTGGATCCATCTGAATTTTACATAACCTCTTAATTCCATTATTTCCACAGCTATTGGTACAGCTTGAGCATATTCCTTCACCGCAGCTCATTTTAGCATTGTTACAGCAGGAGAAATTTATAGATTTATCTACTAATTGGATAATTTTATAGGTTAATGTATCAGAACCACCACAGTGAATTATATTTATATTTTCATTATCCATGATTTCCTTTAAAATAGATTTGAATTCCTCTGTAAGATTTCCATCATCTAATATACTGCAGTGTATGGTTTTAGAACTGTACTCTTCAAAGTACTCCCTGGCAAAGTTATTTTCAAATTGGGTATCCAAAATAGATATAATTTTGTTATTATTACAGTATAGATTTTTCATAACGGAAATTGAAGGTGAAATACCTATTCCTCTTGCTATAATTAAAGATGTTCCCCCCTTGGCATTATAAATATTTGATAATCCCATTATCCCATTTGAAAAAGGACCTCTAAGTAGTATTTTTCGGTTTTTATTTAATTGAAATAGTTTTTTTGTCTTTATACCAATTAATTTTATGGCAACTTTTAAAAAAATTTCATCTGTGTTAGCTTCCATTATTGATATGGGAACATCATAATAATTTATATTTTCTTCACCTCTCATAAACACAAAACTTCCAGGATAAGTTAGCTCTTTTACAAGATTTTCGGGAGCCTTTAGTGTAAATATACATAAATCATCCTGAGGTATTTCTTTCTTTAATATATATGAAGTATAAGTTTCCCTTAAATTTTTTACTTTATTTCCATTTGACATACATTGTTCATATATACATATACCATGCCAATTTTTACATTGACAGAATTTTTCACCAGAAAGCTGAGAACAAGCCACGCAGTTAAGGGTTTCTGCAAGATGACATGGACAATAAATGCTTCCAGCATCAATACAATACATGCAAATAACCTCCGTCTATTATTTATTGTGAGTTTTTATTTTTGATAAAACTGTGTATAATATCAGGTTATTTTTCAATATAATGTTTTGTTACTTTAAAATATATAACAGTAGGAAATTATTTGATTTATCCATATAAAACTTTTAATGCAATTTAATTTTATGTAATTCAATGAATTTAGAGTGTGTAAAAAATAAACACCAGTAGTAAAACTGGCGTCTATTTTTTGTACTATACAAATTAAGTAGATCATATAAAGTGAGGATTCTAAACACTAATACCAATCGTCATAACCGCTATATGGCAGCATTACAGGCACGATAAACCCTATTGGCATATGATGCATTTTACGTCTGCGTCTGCGTCCCCTTCTGCGTCTGCGTCTTCTTCTGCGTTTTCTTGGATCTTTCCGTCTATATCCAGGATAATACGAGAAGTCCTCATCGTCTTCAAGCTCATCATCATAAGGATCTTCCTCCATATACTCATCATCCATTAATCGGGTATAAGGCATGGAACAGTATGGACAATACATAGGGGATTCAAGATCATAGGAGTTTTCAAAGTCATAGGAATTCTCAGGCGTTTCTTTACTTATAGTGTCATTAACATCATTGTTGATGCTCATGAAATACCTCCACAAATTTATTTACAATGATATACTATGAATAAAATGGAATATTTGTGAATGAAGATTAAGTAAAAAAGCAAGATAAAAGTATCAAGGGAATTTTCCTCTAACTGGTATATTGGGTAATCCCCATACGTTCTTTTTGTTTTTTTATTCTTAAAGCTTGGCCGCCTCTTATATGTCTAATAGATTTATTATATGCTAAAACATTTTTTACTTGTTCAGCTATTTGGGGGTTTAATTGAGGTAGTATTTTCGTCATATCCCTATGTATTGTACTTTTGGAAGTTCCAAACACTTTTGCTGTAGTTCTTATTGTCGCTCTGGATGCCATGATATATTTTGATACTTCAATAACTCTATCTTCAATATTATTATAATTTTTCATTATTTTCACTCCTCATAATATGTAGTGCTTATTACACTATTTTGATTTAACTTAACTTTCTCTTGAAATAAATTATAATTATTAATTATGTGTAAAATGCATTCCAACAATGTGAAATCTGTGTCATTTTAATGAATAAAATATAGGTTTTTGATTTAAGTTTCCTTAACAATAAAATAGTACTTAAAAAATATGATTGTTTAGTGATATATTAATGTGAAGCTTATGTAATTTAGGTAAAAGTTATTTTATAAAAAATATATTATATGCATTTGCTAGACAACAGCATAAGAAAATATTGTATCTAATATATAGGAAGGAACTGTATAGATCAGTTATGAGAATTAATACTCTTAATGGTTATTTGAGGGGTATAGATGTAAATTATATTATTAAGTCAGAATGAGATAATAAAAGAAGGTTAGAAAATGGAGAGAAAAAATCAAATTTTAGGAAAACATATTGAATTATTGGAGAAATAAATTACAATAAAAATAACTTGTACCAATTTTATATACTATGTTCTACATAGAATTTACTACATAAAATTGATACAAAAAAATTAAATAAGACTAACTCTGGTGTTTTGGTACTTTTTTAAAAGCACTATATGTAGGTATTAACCCAAATGAGGTATATTGCTTTATGATGCTCTTTAAGTCGCATTATACGCAATATAATTAGAAGTTTAACTTTGAAAAATAAAAGAGGAAACCTTTATATATTGTTCTATCTAAAAATATTATTTATATCACAAAGCATTTTAGCTTTAATTCTATTTAGAGGGATACTACCAAAATATCTGCTATCAGAACTATTATTTCTATTATCACCTAAAACAAAAACTTCATTATTAGGAACCGTAAAAGAAGTAATATCACTATATGTTTGTATGTCAGATGGTAAATATTTTTCACTTAATTCTTTATTATTTACAAATACTTTTCCATCATTAATAGTAATTTTATCGTTTGGTAATCCTATAACTCTTTTTATGTATAAAACATTATTATCAGTATATGGATGGAATATAATAATATCACCATAATTATAATCTTTAGTCATAGCAGAGTATTTATCAACTACTATTCTATCTTTATCTGTTAAAGTAGGATACATAGACATTCCATCTACTTTTACGATATCAACAACAAACAATTTTACTACTAAAATCATTACAATAATAAGAATTGAAGAATAATATTCTTTTAAAAATTTTTTCATAAAGCCACCTTCCTTTGTTTAGATTATACTAGAAAAAGTTGTGAGTAAGCAAATTACATTAATTTATGAATTATACATTTGAGCCACAAAATTATGATGAGGAATATTTCTAATATATCCTTGATAAAAACCATTTTTTAGTAAAGCCTAACGTCACAATTGCAATAAGTTGACAAGCGTAGTAAAATAAAATTATTAGATGAGAAGGAGGCAGATAAAATGGATAAATTAGATCAAATATTACAGATATTTAATACCATAAAAGACGGAGAACCATATTTATATGCTAATTATAAGGAATTTGGGGCAAGTATAAAAGTATATATAGGATTTAATAAGCATAAGAATAGTTTTTATCAAAGTGTAAAAGAAAATGGTGTTATTAAAAATAAAAGAGATATTGAAATTAATAAAGCATTTTTTTATTTAAAAGATATATTTGATAAGATAGATGGTGTTGAAAAAAGTAATTGGCAAAAAAATTTTAAAGAGGAATATTAAGTTGAAAATATAGGATAGTTAGTTAAATATTTAACTAGCTATCCTATATTAATTTTAAATTATATATGAAATCAATTAGTCATTCGTTTAAAACAACATTATTTAACAAAATTATTTTATTATCTACGACAGACGATAATGAGGGTATTGTTGATGTAGGTGTTGTTGATCAAACTATAACACAAACTTCATCAGAAGTTTCTGTTATGGTAAGTAAAGTAATAGAGCTTTTAAATAGTATATTACATGTAACATTAACAGATACTCAAAAGAAAAGTTATGAAGATAGTATTACCGAAGCTTTTACTAATCTCAGTACCCAAAGTGAAGATGCTTGGATTTTTTGGCAGCATGAAGAAGCTCATAAGACTACCTATCAATATAATATTTTCTTTGCTATACAAAATTTTGAGACTGGTAGTGTTATGTTAGCATTACCTATGTCACTCACAATTAATGTTAATTTAGAAAAAGAAAAGGTTCTGTGGATTACTATAAAAGATAAACAATCTTATGAAGTTAATGTTCAATCTATTGAGGTTGTAGAAGCATTAAAATAAATTATGAGATGAACCTTTGAATTACTTAATTTGAAAATTACTATAGGAGTATTTTCCTATGGTGATTTTTATTTTTTGATATCTGCTTGGTGATTATTTACTCTGATCTTTATGGTATATTTTTTCAGATGGGAGTTGGGAAAGTTTCTTTAATATTATTTGTGCAGATAGAAGGATATTTAATTATTTTGTGGAATATTACAATAATAGACAAAACAAAAATGTACACTTAAGGAAAAATCTTAGATAATCACAATAACCTTAGAAGAACTTATCCAGGGGCGTAGCAGTGCTTATTCCTTTGAAGAAGGTGGAGGTGTTAGCTAATTCTAGCCTTGGGATAAATTGTTAATAATTAAGAGGTGATCTTATGAAATATGATGATTTTCCATATTATTTAAAGTACAATAACGAAGAAATCCAATGTCATGTTTTTAGGTGGGATAATACTTTAAGAGCAAAATGTAAATATAAAAATACTTTAGTAGAATGTACTTGTTCCTATAGAAAATATTTAAAGGATATGTCTATAATTGAAACTATGATTAAGAGGCATTTAAAAACAATTGATGAAAAAGGGGAAGAGTTTTATCAACATTATAAATTAAAAGAGTTAATGGAAATTTTAAAAAGCTAAACATAATTATAAAGTAAACTAAAAATAAATAAGACACCCTTAAATTTTCTAAGAACAAAATTTAAGGGTGCTATTTTAAAGACAACACTATTACTAAACCTTCGAACTTTCAATGGCAGTAATGAATAAAAATTAAATGTATTTTAAAGCATTTTCAATATCTTCAAGTATATCTTCAACATCTTCTATTCCTACGGATAAACGGAGCAAATCATCATAAACTCCCATCTGTTGTTTCTCTTCATCAGTGTTATTAGCACATATGGTGGAAGAAGGGTGAATTATTATGGATTTAGTATCACCTATATTTGTAAGGTTTAAAATAAGCTTTAAATTATCTAGAAATTTAAAGGCTTTTTCTTTACTTCCAAGCCTGAAAGTTAAAATACCTCCACTTCCATTTGAATAATATTTTTTTATTAAATCATAGTATTTTGAGTTTTCAAGACCCGGATAATTTACATCAGTTATTTTACTATTTTGCATTAAATGTTCAGCTACAGTTAAGGCATTTTTACAATGTTCCTTCATTCTAAGAGAAAGAGTCTCTATTCCCGTAAGATTTAAAAAAGCATTAAAAGGGGATAGGGCAGGACCTATATCTCTTTCTATGGTATCTTTTAACTTAGCTGTAAAGGCCATTTTTCCATATTTTTTAGTATAAGGTCTAAAATTTTCATATTTTAAATCCATATATTTGTTACTGCCGCCATCTACTATAATGCCTCCTATGGAATTGGAAGTACCATTTATATATTTTGATGTAGAGTGAATTACAATATCTGCTCCATATTCCAGAGGTTTTACAAGGTAGGGAGTAGTTATTGTAGAATCTATCATTAAAACTATATTATTTTCTTTGCAAATTTTAGATACAGAGTCTATATCCAAAACATCTAATTTGGGATTTCCTATAGTTTCAGCAAAAACTAACTTAGTATTTTTATTTATAGCTTCTTTTAAAGTTGCTTTATCTATATTTTCTAAAAATCTTACCTTTATACCTAATAATTTTAAATTTCTTATTAATGTATAGGTTCCTCCATATAAACTGCTGGAAGCAATTATTTCATCTCCAGGTTCTACTATGTTCATTATTGAAATATAGATGGCACTCATACCAGAGGCAGCAGAGGTGGCTATTAAACCATTTTCTATACTGGCAATTCTTCTTTCAAAAGAAGTAACTGTGGGATTTGATATTCTTGTATAGGAATATCCCATTTCCTTGCCTTTAAATATATTTTCCAGCTTTTTTGCACTAGTATGGGCATAGGCATTTGATAAATACAAGGGAACATTGGTAGCACCTGTTGCATCTGTTTTTAAATTTCCGTGTATAAGCTTAGTATTGAATTTCATAGTTTCACCTCAATTCATTACAACTGACATAATCAAATATAATTATGTCAGTTGACTGACTGTGAATTTGATATTATTTTTCTACAACTAAAAGATTATAACCTTCATAATTCCTATCTATGGAAACTATCTTATGTCCTTCTTTTTTTATGCTCTCCGGCACATTTTTTATTGGATCACCATCGTCTATATAAAATCCTCTTTTTTGTCCTGGTTTAATTTTGGATAACTCAATTTTAGCTTTTACAAAATTCATAGGACATTTTATTCCTCTAAAATCGATGATTTCATAGTCCTTTTTTTCTTCAGGTTGTTTTCCATCGTCAAATGGTGTATATTTCTGTTCTTCCTTAGGAAGAGTTATTTCCAGCTTCCCATTTAAGGATTCATACATAGACTCAACTTTTTTATATAAATATTCTATTTCAGAAAATTTATCAGATATATTTTCTAAATCTCCAAGTTTGTAATCTATAAGATTTTCAAATAGTTCTTTTATTGAAGATTTAACATAACCTGTGTATATAAAAGCTTTTTCAAATTCTTTGAATATTTCCCTAGGTTTATTTGTATCTATTCCTCTAAGTACCAGAAGGGTTCTCGCAGAAGATACAGCAGAAGAATATAAATCCTGTTGGTTTTCAGATTTTTTATATTTAGCAAGGGAAGATTTAGCATTTGATAAATCAAGTTTAATTACATCCATTACTCCGCTGCTGCATTCTCCAGGACCTCTGTTTTTCAAGGAGAATTTTTCACAGGCTCCAAAATCAAAGAAAATATCTGATTCACTAGTAAATTTTTCTATGTGGCTATATTTTTCTATTAATTCTTTTATATCAGAAGATTTATCAGCTAAAAACTCATAGAAGTCATCATGATTTGAATTAACTTTTAGTTTTGATAGCTCATGAAGAAATTCAGGAACTTTTTTAGCTGGAATATCTCCAAAGGCATCTCCCATTCTGGCACATCCTGAACCGACTTTTCCCCCTAGAGAAACAGAGTACATAGGTATAAGTCCTCCTTCGGTTCTTCTAGCTCTTCCATGAAGTCCTATCTGTCCTTTTTCATGTTGGGCACAGGAGTTAGGACATCCTGATATATATAATCTTGGAAGAGAGGATTTTATTTCTGGAGAAGTATTTTTAAACTCTTCTTTTATGGCAGTTAAGAGATTTTGTGAAAGACAAAGGCCTAACTGACATGTGGAAGCTCCAACACAGGTGAGAGAATTATCTATATTATAAATAGAAGTAAAATCTTTAATTATATCGATTAATTTTTCAGCATCATTTTCTTTGAGATCTCTTATAAAAAATCCCTGAGTATTTGTAACCCTGATTGAGGTTTCATAATTTAAGTTTTTAACAAAGCCAAGTATAGCATCTAAATTATCTGTACTTAAATGACCGCTTTGTGGATGTATATAGACAGAATAATATCCTGACTGTTTTTGAGGAAATAATATATTTTTTAATTCTTCAGATACAGCTGCTTCTTTTACTATATCTGCCGAGGTGCTTAATATAAACTCATTTTCATCTACATCTACATCTAGATTTACAGATGACTTTAATTTATCTACTTCTTCGTTAAATAATTGGATGAATTTTTCCTGTCCAAGTCTTTTAACTATAAATCTTATTCTAGCTTTGTTTTTATTGGTTCTGTCTCCTTTCTTTTCAAAGAGATTTTTCATGGCCTGTATATAGTAGAGAATATCCTTTGCTTCTATAAAATCCCCTAATTTCAGGGATACTGAGGGGCTTCCTCCAAATCCACCGCCTCCATACAATTCAAATCCTTTTTTATTATTCAATATTTTAGCTATAAATCCAAGATCCGATACTGTAGCATTTGCGGTGTCTTCATTACTATTTGAGAAAGCTATTTTGTATTTTCTAGGAAGATTCATTGTAGTTGGATCTTTTATTAAATAATTAGTAGCAGCTTTTACATAAGGAGTTACGTCAAATACATCATCTAATGAAACACCGGAAAGAGGGGAACATGCTATATTTCTTACAGTATTTCCTCCAGTACCTTTTGTAATAATTCCCACTTCTATAAGGGATTTCATTATAGGGTATACACTTTCTAAATTGATACTTTGAAATTGAATATCCTGTCTTGAAGTAAATCTGATTTTACCCTGGGAATATTTTGCACCAAGTTCACCTATGCACTTAAATTGTTCTAAGCTTATAACACCACCGGGTATTCTTGTTCTTACCATATAGGTTTCCTTTTCTCTTTGTTCATATACTCCCATGGAAACTCTAAAAGCCTTGAATCTCAAAGGGTCTATTGTAGCTAGTTTATATTGTTCTGATTTATCTTTAATGTCTTCTATAGATTTATAGTTTTCTTCATTTATAGCTATCATATAAATATCACTCCCACTAATTTACTTTTTGAAAATGTGAAACTATCTTATAGTATAGTTTAGTTTTTCCACATTTTTGTCCTTATCTATTTTAAATAGATTAAATACGTGCTCAGGTTTTTCAAGTGATAAAATTCCGTATAATATTTTAGTATCGAAAGCGAGTCTTTTATCTTCTTCAGAAGGTCTGGAGGGAGAATAAGGATGTGAATGATAGTTCCCGATGATCTTAAGCCCTGCATTCCTTATAAATCTTAAAGCATTAAACTGTTCTTTGGGATCCATAGAAAAGTGTTCACTGCTTTTATCTATATTTGTTAAAGGATATATTTTTTTTATAAATATATCCTCTCCGGATATGATTCCTGACAAATATCCGCAGCATTCATGAGGAAATTCATTTTTTGCTTGTTCTACAATCTTTTCATATTCTAATTTATCTATATAAATCATATAATCACCCTTTCAACTCTCCTGTTTTTAAGTCGCAGGCTGCTTGTTCATAATCTATAAGATTTTTTATGGTAGGATGTTGTCCACATACTCCACAGTTTTCATTTTTACCTAATTTTATTTTCCTAAATTCCATAGTAAGTGCATTGTAAGTTAAAAGATATCCAGCTAAATTATTTCCAAGATTAAGTAAATATTTAATTGCTTCTGTTGCCTGAAGAGTACCTATTATCCCTCCCATAACACCGAGTACTCCTGCTTCTCTGCAGGTAGGTACTACTCCGGCAGGTGGTGGTGATTGAAAGATACATCTATAGCAAGGTGTACCATTGTTTGGTATATATGTGGTGAGTTGCCCATTAAATCTTATTATTCCCGCATGGGAAAAAGGCTTCTTAGAAAGTACACAAGCATCGTTTATTAAAAATTTAGCTGGAAAATTGTCGGTACCATCTATAATAAAATCGTAGTTTTGATCTTTTATAATGTCTAAAATATTACGAGAATCTACCAATTCATTATAGGTAATTACATTTACATCAGGATTTAAACGATTTACAGTTTCCTTTCCAGACTGAACTTTAGATTTTCCCACATCTCCAGTTTCATGTATTATCTGTCTTTGAAGATTGGAAAGGTCCACATTGTCTCCGTCTACAAGCCCCAGGGTTCCTATTCCTGCAGCTGCAAGGTACATAGCCGCAGGTGCTCCAAGGCCTCCAGTTCCAATTATGAGTATTTTGGAATTAAGAAGCTTTTCTTGACCCTCTACTCCAACTTCTGATAGTATTATATGCCTTGAATATCTTTCTATTTGTTCTTCACTATAATCCAAAAGTCCCACCACCCATAAAATACAAGAAATCTATTTTGTCATTTTCTTTTAGTACAGTAGTCGAAAAGTTAGCTCTGTCTATAAATTCATCATTTAATTGCACGGAAACCATATCTGGCATTTCCACATTTTCAATTTTTAAAAGTTCTGTTACTGTTAATCCATCCTTTATTTCTTTAGGATCTCCATTTATTTTTATGTTCATAACGTCCTCCTTGTTATTTTGATATTAAATAGCATAAGAAAATTTACACTATTTAATGTTTTAACCGTTTTGGTAAAAAGAAAATATAAACTTATCCAAAAGCTGTAATTTAGTTAACACCCTCAGCTTTTTCAAAGTGGTAAACAAGCGCTATTGCCCTCTAGATAGGTTATTTACATGAGCAAACTTCCCCCGAACTGTAAAAACTTGATAACTAAAATAAAAACCTCCTTGCCATGAGTTACAAGAAAGTCTTTCATTCAAGTTTCTCATCTGTCAAGCAAATACATGCCTGCTGGAATTAGCACCATTGAAAACAATAAGGTTGCCGGGTATCACAGGGCCAGTCCCTCTACCTCTCTTGATAAGAATTTAATATTTAATTATTTAAATACTAACATACTAACATACTTAAATTAATCCTGTCAATAATATATTTTTCATTGTTATGCTATTGACATAGCCCTAGGTTTCAGTTTATTATAGGGGTAAGTTTTTTGTATTTGATTTTTAAAGGTATGATAATTATGGTGGACAATTATAGATTATTTAAAGATTTAAACCCGGATGAAAAAAACATATTTAATTTAATTCAAAAAGATGGAGCCATGACTAAGAATGAAATCCTGCTTAGAACAGGAACGAAATTGACTTCATTAAATCGTATTATGAGTCCTCTTGAAAAAAAGCGAATTATAGTACAAAAGTGTATAGGAGAATCCACAGGAGGTAGAAAACCTATACTATATGATATAAACCTGTGCAGATTTTATATTATAGGTATAGATATATCTAAAACTCATGTACAAGTTTCCATAGTAAATTTAAGAATGGAAATTTTCTACAAGAAGAGTTTTTATGTTAATTCTTCCAATTCATATAATGAAGTTGTGGAAAAAATTGTAAGAATTATAAGTGATGCTTACATAGAATTAAGTTTGGAGCTTATTGATCTTATTGGAGTAGGACTTGGAATTGAAACAGATGTCTGGAATGATGTGAATATAGACGAAATACTTGAAAAAAAATTGAAATGTAGTATAGTTAGTGAAAATGGTGCAAATTCAGCTGCTATTGCAGAGTATTTATATGGCAGTGGGAAACAATTTAAAAATCTAGCTTATTTTAATTGTGGATTGAGAGTAAGGGAAGGGACAATTTTACAAGATAGAATTATAAAAACAGCAGATGATAATGAATATGCTTTTGAGCATATGGTTATAAATACAAATCAAGATGTTGATTTTAATAAGGTATGCCTTTCAGTTCAAAAAAACAATGAACTGTCTGAAAAGATAATTTTTGATGCTGCCTCTAAATTGGGAAAAAGTATGGAATTTTATATTGATTTATTGGATTTAAATTGTGTTATATTAAGTGGACCTTTAATTAATTCGAATTTATTTTATGAAACATGTGTAAGATATGTTCCTGAAAAGGTTATTTTCAAAAGAGATGGATATTTTAAAGAGGATGCAATTTCAATAGGGGCTGCGGCTTTGCTTTTGGAAAGGTGCATTGACAGTAAAATATAATAAAAATAAAAAGATAAATTATAATAAATAAAATTTTATGTTGACAAAGCATTTTAAAAGTTATATTATGTACGTAAATTAAAAATGAATTAAATAACTTCTTATCAAGAGAGGTGGAGGGACTGGCCCTATGATGCCCGGCAACCTGAATGTATTTACATTCAATGGTGCTAATTCCAGCAGGTAATATAACCTGAAAGATGAGAGACAATAGGATACAGCTTCTTATGGGTTCTCTCCATAGGAAGTTTTTTATTTGGACTGACTAGAAAAAGGAGGTTAAGTTAGCATTAAATTTTAATATGAAACAACAAAGACTTATATACTTTTTACCAAAACAGCAAAAAGTATATGCTGACAAAATTATTTTGACTTGAAAAAATAACGAGAAAATTGTGAATAAATTATGTATTAAGTTAAAATACTTAGATTTTGATGAGTATTTTGATAAAATAAAACTTTTTTAAATTAAAGGGGGATTCTTTGTGAAAAAATTTAAATTTAGCATTTTAATTTCATTGATTGGTATTTTTATACTGGCATCTTTTACAGGATGCGGAAGTCAAAGTACCACTAATACTGAGGGATCATCAAAAAGTGAAAAATCAGTTGAACTTCTGAATGTTTCTTATGATCCTACAAGAGAATTATATCAGGAGTACAATAAAGCCTTTATTAAATATTGGAAAGAAAAGACTGGACAGGATGTTACAATAAAACAATCTCATGGTGGATCAGGTAAACAAGGAAGATCAATTATAGAAGGACAGGAAGCAGATGTTGCTACTTTAGCATTGGCTTACGATATAGATGCAATTCAAGAGGCGGGCCTAATTAATGAAGGATGGCAGAAGAAGTTTGAAGATAACAGTTCTCCTTATACCTCCACTATAGTATTTCTTGTTAGAAAAGGCAATCCTAAACAAATAAAAGACTGGGATGACCTTGTAAATGAAGGAATTTCCATAGTAACGCCAAATCCCAAAACATCCGGTGGTGCCAGGTGGAACTATCTTGCAGCATGGGGATATGCTTTAAAGCAAAACAATAATGATCAGGATAAGGCAAAAGAATTTGTGAAGAAGTTATATGGAAATGTGGCAGTATTGGATTCAGGTGCAAGAGGTGCTACAACTACTTTTGTTGAAAGAGGAGTTGGAGATGTTCTTATAGCTTGGGAAAATGAAGCTTTCCTATCTGTAAAAGAATTGGGAAAAGATAAGTTTGATATAGTTGTGCCTTCTATGAGCATACTTGCAGAACCACCAGTAGCTGTGGTAGATAAAGTAGTAGATAAAAAAGGTACTAGAAAAGTGGCTGAAGAATATTTGAAATACCTGTATTCGAAGGAAGGACAGGAAATAGCTGCGAAGAATTACTATCGTCCTAGAGATGAGGAAATTGCTAAGAAATATGAAAACCAATTTCCAAAAATTAACTTATTTACAATAGATGATTTATTTGGTGGATGGACCAAGGCTCAAAAAACTCATTTTGAAGATGGAGGAACATTTGATCAGATATATCAGCCTAAACAGTAATACTATAGCAATACAGGAAGGAGGTATAAAATGGTTAAAAAGACAAGAGTTATCCCGGGCTTTAATGTATCTATGGGATTGGCTATTTTATATTTGAGTTTAATAGTTTTAATTCCGCTCAGTACAATATTGATTCAAACATCTAAAATGGGATTTGATGATTTCATAAGAACTGTAACAAATCCAAGGGTGATAGCATCATATAAGATAAGTTTTGGATGTGCATTTATAGCAGCCGGCATAAATGCTGTTTTTGGATTGATTATTTCCTGGGTACTTGTACGATATGATTTTCGTTTTAAAAGATTTCTGGATGGATGTATAGATTTGCCCTTTGCTCTTCCTACAGCTGTTGCAGGTATTTCACTTACAACACTTTATTCAAAAAATGGATGGATTGGCTCTGTATTAGCTAAATTTGGCATACAGGGATCCTTTTCCACATTTGGAATTACTGTGGCATTGATATTCATAGGAATCCCCTTTGTTGTACGTACAGTGCAGCCGGTTTTAGAAGATTTAAATGTTAGCATAGAGGAGGCAGCTTCTATTTTAGGTGCATCTAGAATACAGATTTTTTTCAAGGTAATATTTCCACAGCTCATTGCTCCTCTTTTAACTGGATTTTCACTTGCTTTTGCAAGAGGAATAGGTGAATATGGATCTGTGGTATTTATAGCTGGAAATAAACCTATGAAAACTGAAATAGCTCCTCTTTTGATAATGACCAAGCTTGAACAGTTTGATTATTCGGGAGCAACAGCCATAGCTTTGGTTATGCTTGTATTTTCATTTTTTATGTTGTTTATTATAAATTTAATTCAATGGAGAGCCAACAAATATGCATAGGGGTGAGAAAATTGGAAAAAGGATACTATACTAAATCTAGTGTAATTAAGTATTTACTCATAGCAGCAACTATAATATTTTTATTTATAATGCTGGGGATGCCGCTGATACTTATATTTATAGAAGCCTTTAAAAAAGGTAAAGATGCATATATGATGGCTATTACAGAGGAAAATACTATTTCGGCTGTGAAACTTACTTTAATAGCTTCCGGCCTGGCGGTTATTTTAAATACTATATTCGGGACAATAATGGCATTTACTGCAACAAAATTTAAATTTCGAGGTAGAAATTTCTTAATTACGCTTATAGATCTTCCATTTGCTATTTCGCCGGTTATAGCTGGATTGATATATGTACTGACTTTTGGAAGAGGCGGTTTATTTTATAATTTTCTATTTCAACATGATATAAAAATAGTTTTCGCACTACCTGGTATAGTACTGGCTACGATATTTGTAACTTTTCCTTTTGTGGCCAGGGAAATAATACCTCTAATGATTACACAGGGAACTGATGAGGAAGAAGCGGCAGCTTCCATGGGGGCAAATTTGTGGACAATATTCACAAAAATAACACTGCCCAATATAAAGTGGGGACTTCTGTATGGAATAGTATTGTGCAGTGCCCGTGCTATAGGTGAATTTGGAGCTGTTTCTGTGGTTTCCGGACATATAAGAGGAGAAACTAACACTTTGCCACTGCATGTAGAAATATTATATAATGAATATCAATTTTCTGCATCTTTTGCAGTATCATCAATTTTAGTATTTATAGCTATTGTGATTTTAATTTTGAGGAATATTATTGAGTGGAAAGTGAAAAAAGAGGTGAAATAATATGTATGTTGAAGTCAGAAACCTTAATAAAAATTTTGGAAGTTATGAAGCATCAAAGAATATATCCTTTGGGATAGAACGAGGAAAGTTGATAGGACTGCTTGGACCAAGTGGAAGCGGAAAGACTACAATACTTCGTATAATTGCAGGACTTGAGACTGCTGATAGCGGAGAAATTTATATTGATGGAAAGTTAGTCAATGATATATCTCCAGGAAAAAGGGGAATAGGGTTTGTTTTTCAAAATTATGCTCTTTTTAGAAATATGACGGTATATCAAAATATAGCATTTGGACTTTCTATTAAGAAGGAAGATAAGAAATATATAAAAGAAAGAGTTACAGAATTGATAGAACTTATTGGGCTTAAAGGTTTGGAAAAAAGATATCCAAGTCAATTGTCAGGAGGTCAGAAACAAAGAGTTGCTTTTGCAAGGGCCATTGCTCCAAAACCGCAGTTGCTCCTTCTTGATGAACCTTTTGCTGCTATTGATGCAAAAGTAAGAAAAGAACTTAGAACCTGGCTCAAACAGATGATACACAAATTGGGAATAACTAGTGTATTTGTAACCCATGATCAAGAAGAAGCGGTGGAAGTGGCAGATGAAATTATAATAACTAATTTGGGAAGTATTGAGCAAATAGGCAGTGCGGTTGAAATATATAAAAATCCCCAAACTGCTTTTGTAGCAACATTTGTCGGCGAATCAACTATTATTAAGGATTTTAGTGAATTTAAAGCATTTAAGCGGCTTCCATCGGGAGCAAAAGCTATTATAAGACCTGAATTTGTTGAAATTGGAAGAAAGGGCGAAATACAATCTGAGCTTGCCTGTGACAAAGGCACTATTACAGATATTTCTTTTGCAGGTTCCAACTGGGTAGTAACTGTCAAAATAGGAAATACTGAAATTTCAGGAGTTTATTCGCTGGAAAAGGACAATCTCAATTTAGGCGAAGAAGTAACTGTTCTTGTGCACAGATTATATTTATTTAATGATAATAAAGTAGAAATTATTGAAAACAATTTGAAATCTGATATTACATCTGCATATATATAAAGTACTTTTTACATGGCGGGGGTATAAGCAGATAAACTATAAAGATGCTTTAGTTCATAAATGGTGAAAAGTTTGAGAATAATGGAGGGATTTTTATTGAATGTGAAATCAACTAACATATCATGGCACAGAGCATTGGTAGATAGAGAGATGAGAGAAAAATTGCTTGGACAAAATGGAATTCTTATATGGTTTACTGGTCTTTCGGGATCTGGAAAATCTACCATAGCTTCTGAACTTGAAATGAGATTATATAATATGGGAAGGCTCACTTATCTTTTGGATGGTGATAATGTAAGGCATGGTTTAAATTCCAATCTTGGATTTACCAAAGAAGACAGAATTGAAAATATAAGAAGGACAGCAGAGGTATGTAAACTGTTTGTAGATTCTGGGATTATTACAATTTCAACTTTTATATCTCCATTTAAAGATGATAGAGACAAGGTCAGGAAATTACTTGGGAAAGATTTTGTAGAGGTATATGTTGATTGTCCTCTTGAAGTTTGCGAAAGCAGAGATCCAAAGGGAATATACAAAAAGGCTAGAAATGGTGAAATAAAGGATTTTACAGGTGTGGATTCTCCCTATGAGGTACCTGATAATCCTGAAATTGTTGTATCTACCAATTTGGATACTGTTCAGCAATGTGTAAATAAAATATTGGACTTTTTGTCTTGTAAGGTACAGGAGTGATTAAATGGAATTCGTGGTTAAAGAACTGCATACTGATGTATTAATAATAGGTGGAGGTACGTCAGGCTGTTTTGCAGCGTTTAGAATAGCTAAAAAGTCCCCAGAAACAAGTGTCCTTATTGTGGAGAAGGCTAATATAAAAAGAAGTGGATGCCTTGCAGGTGGGATTAATGCTTTAAATGCCTATATAAATGAAGGTGAGACCCCTGAGTCTTTTGTAGATTATGTGAGAGAAGAATTTAATGGAGTCATAAGAGAGGATTTGGTATATACCATAGCAAAAAAACTCAATAGTGTGACCCGTGAGATGGAGAATATGGGACTTCCTATTTTAAAGGATTCAAAAGGAGAATATGTAAAGAGAGGCAGGAGAAGTATAAAAATAAATGGAGAAAATATTAAACCCATACTTTCAAATGCAGTGGAAAATCAAAACAGCATACATGTGTTGAATGGAGTAAATATTATAGATTATATACAGAAAGAGCAAAAAATTATAGGCGCCTATGGATTTTCCATTCACCACAAAGAATTCTATGTAATACATGCAAAAGCAGTAATATGTGCAACAGGAGGGGCATCAGGCATATATAAACCTAATAATTCTGGATTTTCAAAACATAAGATGTGGTATTCACCTTTCAATACTGGAGCTGGATACGCAATGGGAATAAGAGCAGGGGCTGAAATGACAACTTTTGAGATGCGATTTGTTGCATTGAGGTGCAAAGATACTATAGCGCCTACAGGAACTATAGCTCAGGGAATAGGAGCTTATCAGGTGAATGGCAAAGGCGAAGAATATGTGAGAAATTACGGGAAACCTACAACTATAAATAGACTTTATGCTACTGTAATGGAAAACAAAAAAGGTAATGGGCCATGTTTTTTAAAGATTAATCATATTACCAAGGTTCAGAAAGATGACTTGATAAAAGCTTATCTGAATATGGCACCGTCCCAGGCACTAAAATGGATAAGTAAAGATGGAATTCCACAAGTGGAAGATGTGGAAATCGAGGGAACTGAACCATATTTGGTGGGAGGTCATGGTGCTAGTGGATACTGGGTGGATACAAAAAGAGCTACAACTTTGACAGGACTCTATTGTGCAGGTGATGTAAGTGGAGGAAGTCCCAAAAAATATGCAACAGGGTGTTTTGCAGAAGGTGAGATTGCAGCAGATTCAGTGCTTAATTATATTAAAAACGTAAATATTGAGTATATAGATAAAGGAATTATAGAGAATAAACTTAGTGAAGTAAATAGATTCTTTGAAAACAAACAAAATTTTTATGGTGTTTATGAGTTGGAAGAAGCTATGCAGAAAACTATGGATGAATATGCGGGAGGCATATCGCAAAATTATAGCTATAATATAGAAAAATTATGTAGGGCTGAAAACAGGATAGAGGAGCTGCTTGAGATGAGCAGAGGACTAAAAGCCGGAAATTTCCATGAGCTATTATTTATATATGAATTAATTGACAGGTTGTATATATGCAAGGTTATTATAGCCCATTTAAAGGCAAGACGTGAAACAAGGTGGAAATGTTATCAGCAAAATAACAATTTTCCTCTTAGAGATGACGAAAATTGGGAAAAATATGTT
Organism: Clostridium kluyveri DSM 555; assembly: GCF_000016505.1. Classification (NCBI taxonomy): domain Bacteria; kingdom Bacillati; phylum Bacillota; class Clostridia; order Eubacteriales; family Clostridiaceae; genus Clostridium; species Clostridium kluyveri. Next base: position 1,908,923 of record NC_009706.1, on the reverse strand, counting down.
AATTCCGTGTATAAGAAAGGAAAGGTGCATATTATATTTAGAAATATAGTAGAAAGGGATAAAATATATGAGCATAAAAATTGATAGGGAAAGTTGTATTGGATGCCTTAAATGTAAAAATGTATGTCCTGGAAATCTTATATATGCAGATGATCATGGGAAAGCATATTTAAAATATGAAAGTGACTGCTGGGGATGTACGGCTTGTGTAAAAGAATGTGCAAATGGTTCAATTAAGTATTATTTAGGAGCAGACATAGGCGGTAATGGTTCCTATTTGTATGTTAATAAAAATGGAGATGAATTAAAATGGCATTTAATAAATGATGATAATAATGTTGGAATTACAATAATGACCAATAGAAAAGAGTCAAATAGATATTAGAAAGAGGGAAATAAAATGAATCATTTAGATAGATTGGAAGCAGAAAGTATCTATATTTTTAGAGAGGCTTATAAAAAACTTGGGAAGCTTGGAATGCTATGGTCTATAGGCAAGGATTCCACAGTGATGCTCTGGCTGGCTCAAAAAGCATTTTTCGGGAATTGTCCATTTCCCCTTATACATGTGGATACCACACTAAAAATTCCAGAGATGATAGAATTCAGAGATAGGGTGGCAAAAGAATATAATTTGAATTTAATAGTACACACAAATACCAAAGCCTTAGAAGAAGGTATGGGACCGGAAAAGGGAAGACTTGTTTGCTGCAGGGCACTAAAGACAGATGGACTTCAACAGGTAATAGATAAACATAAATTTGAAGGGCTTATTGTAGGAATTAGAAGAGATGAAGAAGGTTCCCGCTCCAAAGAAAGAGTATTTAGTGAGAGAAATGCACAATCCAAGTGGGATTACACGGATCAACCTCCTGAACTCTGGGATCAGTTTAAAACTGATTTTAAAAAGGGTAACCATATAAGAGTACATCCTATTATAAACTGGACTGAATTGGATATATGGGAATATGTGAAGAGAGAGAATATTCCAGTGGTGGATCTCTATTTTGCAAAGAATGGTAAAAGATATAGAAGCCTTGGATGTGCACCTTGTACAAATCCTATTGATTCCAATGCGTCAAGTTTAGATGAAATAATAGAAGAGCTTAAAAATACTAATGAAACAGAAAGATCCGGAAGGGCACAGGATAAGGCAGATGCCCATGCTCTTGAAAAATTGAGGAAAGAAGGATATATGTAATAATTCACGATGCACAATTGATGGTTCACGATTCAGAATGTGTAATTTGTGCGGCTTTAATAAATTAGGAGGTATTTAAATGGCAAGAGACAGAGAAAATTTAAATATAGTAGTGGTTGGACATGTAGATCATGGTAAATCAACTTTAATAGGCAGATTACTCTATGATACTAATTCACTGCCTGAAGGCGAAATTGAAAAAGTAAAGAAAATATCTGAAGATAATGGGAAAAAATTCGAGTATGCATATTTGCTAGATGCCTTTGAAGAAGAACAAAAGCAGGGTATAACCATAGATATAACTATGCTTCAGTTTTTTACACAAAAAAGGGATTATGTAATTATAGATGCACCGGGACATAAAGAATTCTTAAAGAATATGATATCAGGAGCTGCCAGTGCAGAGGCAGCTATTTTAGTTGTAGATGCCAAAGAAGGTGTTATGGAGCAGTCAAAAAGACATGGGTATATACTTTCACTTATCGGCATTAAAAAGGTATTTGTAGCTATAAATAAAATGGATCTTGTGGATTATTCGGAAAAGAGATTTAATGAGGTTCAAGGGGAATTCAATGAATTTTTAAATAATATAAATATCTATCCAGAAAAGTATATACCTATTTCTGCTTCAAAGGGTGAGAATATAGCGAAAAAATCGGATAAAATGTCCTGGTATAATGGCCAAACTGTTTTAGAGAGTATGGATAATATAGAAAAAGATAAGGGAATTGAAGAAAAAGATCTAAGATTTCCCATTCAGGATGTATATAAATTTGACAATAGAAGAATTATAGCAGGCAGAATTCAGTCTGGTACTTTGAAAAAAGGGGATGAAATTATAATTTATCCTTCAGGGAAAAGTACAAGAGTAAAGTCTATTGAGGCATGGCAGGAAAAAGATAAGTCAGATGTGGCAGCTGCAGGCATGTCTGTAGGTATTACTCTAGAAGATGAATTCTACAATAAAAGAGGAGAAGTTATATGTCACAGAGGTTCTCCAATTACCGTAGGAAATGTATTCAATGCCAATGTATTCTGGCTTGGAAATAATAAATTGGTAAAGGATAAGACCTATAAACTTAAAATTGAAACTCAGGAGGTAAAATTTAATATAATATCTGTAAATAAAATAATTGATGCAGCTACATTAAACAGCAGTGAAAATTTAAATTTTCTAAAGAAAAATGATGTAGCAGAAGTTACTATAAAAACTGAAGAACCTATATGTTTTGATGAGTTCAGTCAATTTCAATCTACAGGAAGATTTGTTATAGTAGATGACTACGATATAAGTGGTGGAGGAATTATTTCAAATATAGAAGATTCATTGAAAAGGGAAATAAAAGAGGTAAAAAGTAAAAATATATCTATAAGAAAAAGACTTGTATCAAGAAAAGATAGAGAGTTAAAACTAGGCCAGAAAGGAAGAGTTATCTGGATTACAGGACTTCCTGGATGTGGAAAAAATGAAATAGCAGTTAAACTTGAGAAGAAACTTGTGGATTTAGGGAAAAAAGTATACTATCTTGATTCTTCACATCTAAGGTTTGGGCTCAGCTCTGATCTTACATTTAACTCAGAAGATGCCCATGAACAGACTAGACGAATTGCAGAAGTAGCTAATTTATTTGCAGATAGTGGCACCATAACCATAGTTACATCTGTAAGCAGATTTAAAGAGGATAGAGAATATGCAAAAAATATAATTGGAGCGGAAAATTATGTAGAAATATTCATAGATGCTCCTAAAGAAGTATATAAAAAGAGAAATCCAACTGTTTTCAGTGAAGATAGTGATAATATATTTAAGTATGAAAGGGCTGATTATCCAGTTATAATGCTTTATATAGATAATCCAGAATTTAATTCGGATGTAAAAGTTAAAGATATTATAAAAACACTTGGTTATTGATAAAAATATAGTATTAAAAATCAATTTTAAATCCTATAAAGTTGTTGACAAATTATAGTCATAATGTATATAATTTATTGTAATAAAAAATGAATACACATTATATACGCTCTTATCACGAGAGGTGGAGGGACTGGCCCTGTGAAGCCCGGCAACAGCTAGATATTCTAGAAATGTGCTAAATCCTGAAGGATATTTCCTTAAAGATGAGAGGATGCTGTGGTTTTTTGGCCTCTTCTTAATTATTAAGAAGAGGTTTTTGTATTTCAATTTTGTTTTTAGGAGGTTTTAAATATGAAGGGTAGAAAGATAGATCTTATATTTGGAGTAAGTTCGGTATTTTTAACACTATTAGTTTTTATTGTCTCCAGTATTATTGGAGGAAAGGGTATTATATTAAATAATATTGTATGGGTTTTATTAATTATAATTTTAGTCACAGCTGTTGTTATAATATTAAATTTGACTCTTAAATCTTTGGAAGATATTAATAAGTCTACAGAAGAAATATCCCGAGGAGATTTAACAAAAAAAATAAAAACACATGATAAAAGTATTTTTAGTGCTTTGTGTTCAAGTATAAATATATTGATTTTAAGTATACGGGGATTTATAAATGAAACCAATATAATGACTGATAAAGTTGTAAATTACTGCGAAGATTTAAGTTCAAATGCAATATTGGTAGAGAGATCAGGTGAAGAAACCAGTTCTGCTATAAATAATATATCCCAGGATATGACAGAACAGATGAATGATGCAATTAAAACGGAGACACTTATTAAAGAATTTGTGGAAGGACATAAATCTGTATCACAAAATGGAGAGTCGGTTGCAAATAATGCTCATTCTATGATGGAAGTAGTAAAACACAGTAGTGAAACTTATGAAGAATTGATTGAAAAGATGAATCAGTCTTCAGAGCTAAATATAAAACTAGTATCGAAAGTAAAAAATTTATATGAAAAAGCTTTTAAAATTCAAAATATAGCAGATGCAGTAAATGATATAAGTAAAAATACTAATTTGCTTTCCTTAAATGCTTCTATAGAAGCTGCAAAGGCAAAAGAAAGTGGTTCAGGTTTTGCAGTAGTGGCAAATGAAATAAGAAAACTGGCTGCTATATCCTCAAATCAAGCCAAAGAAATTCAGTATATAATAGATGAGATTAAATCAGAAATAACGGACATATCTGCTAACATGGATAATGAAGCTAAAATATTTAGTGAAACCATAACATTTTCCAATGCTACAAAAGAAAATTTAGATAATATATATATAGAAAGTAAAAAATCTATAGATTCCATAGAAGATATAAATAAAGTTATAAATATACAAAATAAAAAAGTAATTGATATAAGAGATCTTATGAGAAAGGTATGTGAAATATCCGAAAATACCTCTGCAGCTACCCAGCAAGTGGCATCAGCGTCCCAAGAACAGTTATCTGCTATGAAAAATGCCTTTGATTCTATATCGAATTTATCAGATATGAATAAGAGTTTAAAGGAGGGAATATCCTCTTTTGCCAAAGATTATAATGTAAATGAGGAAGTACGTAGAAACATAGAAACAGGATTAGAGGTACTCAGGCAGGTAGCACAAATTGAAGGATTGAGTACCATGGAATATAATATTTGTACTGAAATATTAACAAAAAATATAAATAAATACCCTTATTTTGAATTATTTGGGCTAGTACAGAGGGATGGACTTAGAAAAGCTATAACATTGGATTATAGTGAAGAAGAGGTATATACTAGTTTTTCTCACAGACCCTATTTTAAAGAGTCAATAAAGGGAAAGGAATATCAGTCTGAGCCTTATATATCTGTAGATACCAATAATTATTGTATAGCTCTTTCAGTTCCAGTTAAAAATAGAGAAAGTGAAATTACAGGAGTATTAATAGGAGATTTGATATTAGGATAATCAATTAATTCTAGTATTCAGGTGGAAAAAAACTTCCCCTGAATATAGAATCAATTATTTAGGGATATAGCAAAAATTTGCAACTAATTAAAATACTTATGAACTATTTTTTCTGCCGTCCGTGCTGCCAGAGCCTGTGTTGTAAGAGTTGGATTAGCTCCTCCTAAGCTGTTATACAGTACACTGTTGTCTGCAATGAATAGTCTTTTTACCTGTTTTGCTTCGCAATTTGTATCAGTAACATGCCCCATACGCATGGTACTTTGCATATGAACTAATAGGCCAGAGGTACAGTCTGTACGTATAATTTTACTAGCGCCTGCTTTTTTTAGTATATCTGCTGCAATTGATGCAAGTTTATTTCTTTTTTGCATATCATTTTTGGAAGGTATATATTTAATTATAGGTACAAAACCATTTTCATCCTTTATAAGATTATCCAGTGTAACAGTATTCCTACTATTTGGAGTATCGTCAGTAAATAATAAAATACTTAAAGTCTGTGGATATGACATCATGATTTCTTTAAGTTCCTGTCCTACGACTCTCCCTCTAATATTCCAGGGTTCTTCAGGGGCAGGCTTATGTAAAAAATTGTAGCCATATCTGCTTAGGGAATAAGATAGTGTAGAGTATATTCCAGGACTTACACCTAGTCCCTGGAGTGATCCAAGGCCTGGATAATCAAATCTGGCTGCCGAATTTTGGCCCACGTAGGGCCGTACATCGGGGGTACCCAATATATTCATTAAAACTTTTTCCTCAAATATTCCAGATATACAGTCAAACCAATGATTTGTCAATCCTTTTCCCACCCAGGGATTATCCGGAAGCTTTGAATTTAACCATAATCTGGGAGATTCTATAGGACCTGCAGACATTACTATAACTTTTGCTTTCAGTTCTCCGATTTCTCCTGACCATGTATCTTTATATTTAATGCCTACAGATTTTAAGCTTCCCGTACTATCCTTTTTTGTCAAAATTTTTATAACAAATGTATTAGGTCTGATTTCTACATTATTGGTTTTTAGGGCTAAAGGAATATAACTGACTAGTGTAGAACGCTTTGCCACTCTTTCTACTGAAGGGCCTATGCTGCATCCATTCATACAATGGCCGCAAAGAGTACAACCTTCTGTACTATATTCAAATTTAAAATCTAAATTATTTATATCAGGATCAGGGGATAAGATTGCATTAGGCTGAGTTCTATATCCTGGATTTGTTATATCAAGAGTTTTTAAAATTGGCCATCCAGCGTTCTTAACACCATAAAAAAATAATTCTTCCTTATCTGTCATTGGAGCCTGAGAAACAGGAAGTGTGGATTCAACTTCTTCATAGTATGGAATTAGCTCCCTATATGAAATTGGCCATGTATTGTTTACGGATGAAGGAAAGGCTCTAGGAGAGTTTCCAAAATAAAGCAGTGTAGTGCCGCCTATGCTGGAACTTTGCCAGGCGAAGCCTCCTTGAGGAAGCCTTCTAAACCAGGCAGGTTTTCGCCTATCTGCGGGTCCCCAGCGAAATCTACCAATTACATTATCGTTTGTATCTCCTTCATAATCTGTAAAACATCTATGTAAAATTTCATCACTTAAGTCTTCAGTAGTATTAGAACTTTTGGCTCCCTGTTCTTGGAGTGGATTGGGCCATTTTTTGTTTCCATACCATGTTCCTGCTTCAAGCAGTAAAACTTTTATGCCCTTTTCACCAAGTTCTTTGGCAACCACAGGGCCTCCACCTCCAGCGCCGATAACTATTACATCAGCATCTTTTTCCATAAAATACACCTCCTATTTTACGAACTTATATAATTAAGTGATTTTAGATCCAGGTAGAATTTTACTCATAAGTATCCTCTGAAAGCATGATATCCTTTAGAAGGGCCGGGATATCCTACCTGCTCCCATCCTATAGGAAATTGCTCCAATTTTCGCTTATTAGGTGTTTCCATACTTGTTGAACCGTAGGCTGACCATTCGGTGTAGTAACCTATTGTAATAAACATAACTATTCCAGCGGTCAGAGAAACTATGAGACCGGGATCATTATAAAAAGGCAGTGGCAAATGTGCAGGGTTAATTTTTAATTCCTCTAAAAGACTTATGACACGAAAGCGATCTTCTGGTGCTAGGGATGCAAATGTGTATTTTTCCCTGAATAATTTAGAATCTATAGATTTTTTATTTTCTTTGGAATCAATCAATTGTCTGGCAGCTATATCCAGCATTTTTGCAGTTGAGTTAGCCAGGTGAATATTCACATCTAATGGAGGTATATGTAAAGAAACAAAGTGATTTAATATCCATATTTCATATCCATGGATATTACAGTCCAATGCTCCAAATAATTGAATAGGCCCATGATTTTCTGCTAGCTTAGGAGTTTTAGGTATTGCAGCATCAACTAATGCCTTAAAGGCCACATTTGTATGGGGAAAAGGGTATTTGTTTTGATTTTTTATCATTTCAGGAAATAGTTTAAAAATATTTAGATTCATAATTGACTCCATATATCCTTAGAATTTTTGTTGAAAGAATAGATTATTTAATAGATATAGTTTATCATTAGTATGAAGTTTTTATTCATATATGATAGAATTCATGATAAGGTTTTTTTCATTTACTTCTTTGTTATAATGGTGTAGCATATTTAAGTAAATGTATGTAATTCTAATTTCTAAGAGAGGATTGATAATAATGATAAAAATAGTGGCAAAAAATATGTTAAAAGAAGGTCATAAAGAAAAATTTATTAAATTGGCAGAAGAATTAATTGAAAAAAGTAGACAGGAAGCAGGCTGCATTTCTTATGGCTTGTTTGAAGATATAAATGATGATTCCATACTTACATTTATAGAAGAATGGGAAGATAAAAAAGCTATTGAAAAACATAACAATACTGAACATTTTAAAAGAATAATTCCTTTACTTGCAGAACTTCGTGTTGATAAGGAAAGTAACCTTTATAAAGAAATATAGAATTATTTTCAGTTGACTAAATGCACTTTGTAAAAGGAGTGCATTTAGTTTTTACTATATTTATAACTTATTCTTTATAATACAATAATTAGCTTATCATCTAATAGAAGGTTAAAATTCAGAAGATCAACAGGATATGAAAAGGAAGATAAATGTAAATATTTTGTAAAGTTAATGTAATTGGAGAAATTTTTAATAAATTTTATGTATAATGTATAAATAGCTTTCTAAGAAGAAATGATTTTAAAAAATAAGAAATGATAACAATAAAAAAACCCTTTCATACATCTATTCTATTTTTTTTCAAAAATAGAATAGCGTATAACAAAGGCACTATTTTAGATGAGTCTTATTTTTTTTACGTGATAGAGTATTTTTTTCTGTAATATCAAAGGATTCGCAAAGGCACTCTTCAATAACCTCCGAAGTTATTAGAACTGATTTTTTATCGTTTATCTTATTCAATGTATTCACCGTCCTTTTACTTTTTTCTATTATATCTCTATAGTATGTGTATGTCAATTAAAATTATACTAAAAATTAAAAAAAACATATTTCCTTCTTCTAAAAGTCAGAATTAATGAACTTTTCTTATAAATATTCATAAACTATTAATATTAATTATAGTGTAGATTCTATAGGATAAACTATATGTGTTAATTTAGATTTAATAGATTAAATTTGTATAATTTTAATTTTACATATGTATATTTGAGAATATTTCGAATATTCATATGATGATTTTTAAACGTTTACTATTTTTAAAGAACATAAGGGGATTTTTAATTTTATATAGAAAAGTTTAATTGTTGTGGTAAATAATTTATAATGTTAATAAGTATTTAGACATTATATTTAGAGGGGGAATTAAAAATGATTAAATTGATAATTTTTGATTACGATGGTGTGTTAGTGGATTCTTTTCCTAACATTTATGACATATATAAAGTTATAGGCAGTGAGTTAGATGTGAAAATACCATCTACAATTGAGGAATTTAGAAATATATACGGCTATGATTTTCATGAGTGTTACAATAATCTTGGTATGGATTCTGATAAACAGAAAAAAGCAGTAGAGATATTTAGAAAGGAGATTGTTACTAAAAAACCAGGTATTTTTCAAGGTATAAAAGATGTTTTATCATGGGCATACAGTCGTTACAAATTGGTATTAGTATCTTCAAATTACAAGGAAGAAGTAATGCAAAAGCTTTCAAGTTATAATATAGATAAATATTTCTCAGATGTCATAGGACATAAGTACGGACATCAGGAGCTGGATAAGTCGGAAGAATTTGAAACTGTAATTAATGAATATAATGCTGGAAGGGATGAAGTTATAGCAATTGGTGATAGATTATCCGATTATGATTCAGCTAAAAAAGCAGGGATAAAAAATGTAATTTTAGTGGAATATGGCTGGGGATATGATAAAAATAAGTTCGAAAATAATAATAAACTTGTTATAAGCAAACCAGAACAATTGATCGATGCTATTAAAGCAATTGATACTTCTTTATAAAAAATAGAAATACAATAGTTAATAATACTAGCAGTTATATTATTACATTAATGTATTAGATTATAATATAGAATTATTTTCTGATACATTTATTTTTATATCAAAAATATGAAATAAACATAAAAAAAAGTATTATAAAGTAGAAAAAGGGTTGTTTATGGGATATAATCTTTTATTATAAAGTATTAATTTTCTTAAAATATAGTTTTTGATTTATGTAATTAAAATATAATTTGAAAATATTAGTAAAATAGTTGTCGTCCTATAGAAACATACAATAAGGATAGTTTTACTCGATTGGCGGTGAATCTATGAATAGAACAGATGAATTAATTGTTAATTTAAAAAAATTATGTAATTTAGATGATTTATTTATTTTGCAAGAAAATGTTAATAGTTGTAAATATATAAAAATTAAACTTAATTATTCAAATTATTATTTATATATTTCGAAAAATACTGATTGTAACACTTTAAAATATATAAAAAATATTGTAGAGCTCTTTATGAAAGAACATTATGAAAATAAACTTTATTTAAGAGAATTAAAAAGTATAAATTTTAAATTAGAAAAGGCAGTAAAATATAGGACTAGAGAAATTGAGAATAAGAATAAATTATTGGAACAAGAAAAGTATAAGCTAAATAAAGCAAATCTTAAATTGACTAGATTAAATATGTATTTAGACAATATGTCTAGAATTGATCCTCTTACTAAATTATCCAATAGAAGAGATTTAAGGCAAAAATTTGAATGTGAAATAAAAAAAGTTAGTACAAGGCCTACGTCATTTTCATTGGCTATTGGAGATGTGGATTTTTTTAAAAATATTAATGATACATATGGACATGGATGCGGAGATGAAGTTCTAAAAAAAATAGCATGTATATTTAAAAACAACTTACGTAAAGAGGATGTAATTTCCAGGTATGGAGGAGAAGAATTTGTAATTTTTCTTCCTGAAACAGATTTAAAGTATGCATTATCTGTAATTGAAAATATCAGATCTATAATTCAGAATGAAACTTTTGAATATAATGGTGAAATATTTCATATGACCATAAGTTTTGGACTAGTTAACTTTAATCATAGTATAAGTTTTATAGAATGCATTGAAAGGGCAGATTCAGCACTTTATGAGGCAAAAGTTAGGGGTAGAAATAGAGTTGTTCTAATATAAGTTTAATTACATTTGAATCACTTGATTGGATAATTTTCCCTAAACGTACTGATCAAAAAATAATTTTAAATAGTATATAATAAACACTATATTATGAAAATTCTAAATTAAGATAGTTTATAATTAAATATCAAGTAAGCAAATGATAATAGATATTCGAGCTATTACCATTTGCTTGCTCGTATGTGATTTAAGCATGAATAAATTTAAATCCAAATTTGAATTAGCATAATATATATAATAATCAAAATATTCAGTAATAAGACATAAGAGAATTCATAAGCTATGGAAAGCTATAGGCATAATGGATGAATTTAATTCATAGTGTAATCTGTCATGGAGTATATGATAGGTTAATAAATGATTTTGTTCATTGACCATATTTATAAGAATATAATAGAATTTGTTTAAAGTAAAATTTTAAGTACTTAAGTGAAATTGGAAATAAAGGGTTCTCATGGAGGAAAATAATTATGAAGAAAAATTTGCTTAGAATGATATTTATGGTACTTGGAAGTTTTATATATTCTGTTGGAGTTAATATGTTTATTATCCCACATAAATTTTTAAGTGGAGGAGTGGCAGGCATTGCAATTATTTTTCAGTATTTTTCAGGCATACCATCAGGATACTTTATAGTATTAATAAATATACCAATATTTATACTGGGTTTTAAAACTATAGATAGAGAATTTGGAATTTTTAGTTTTATGGGAATGGTATTTATGGCATTGTCACTTATAATTACAAAGAGTATTGACAAATTTTATTATCTTCAGGATCCGTTATTGTCAACTTTGTGCAGTGGGGTACTTACAGGAATTGGAGCTGGAATATTGTTTAAATCAAAAGCTTCTTTTGGAGGTACGGATATAATAGCAGTATGGATGAAGAAAAAATATGGAATTACCATAGGTAAAGTAACCTTTTTCATAAATGTAATAATAGTTTTTATGGGAATTTTTATAGGAGGTTTACCAAGGGCACTCTATACTTTAATATCCATGTATATGTGCTCTGTAGTAGTAGAAAAAGTGATCTGTGGATTTTACAGAGAAAAAGTACTATTTGTAATAACTGAAAATAGTGAGGAAATAGAAAAGATTATATGCAAAAAAATTGGAAGAGGAGTTACCTATCTTTATGGAGAGGGAGCTTACACTGGAAATAAGAAAAAAATTATATATTCTATAATGAATCCAGCACAAATTGAACAGACAAAAAGGCTTATTTTAGATATAGACCCTAAATCTGTAATGTCAATTATGGATGTAAGTGAAGTTAGAGGTAAGGGATTTAAGGCGGCTGTTTTTTAAAAATTATTTAATTGTGAATAGTATTAAATTGAAGAATAAGTGTGAAAAACAATTAAATAAGTTATTTTATTGAGTTAAACTGGATAATTTCATTGAAAATGAGCTTTAAATATGGTAAATAAAGCTATTATAAAATTGAATAATAATATATAATCGTCTCATACTAAAGTTAAAAGAAAATTTGCTTTTAGAGGTGTAAAAATGTTGTCTAAATTAGGAAGATTATTAATAGGTAGGAGTCTCAAAACTACAGAACTTAAATCTGAAAAGTTTAATGTGCTTTGGGGACTACCTGTATTATCCAGTGATGCAATATCCTCTGTAGCCTATGCGGGGGAGGAAATACTATGGGTACTTATACCGGTTTTAGGTATAATGTCCTATAAATATATGTTCTATTCAGCACTATGTGTTGTATTTTTGATGATCATGGTTACATTGTCTTATAGACAAACTATAGATGCCTATCCCCAAGGAGGAGGTTCTTATATTGTTGCAAAAGATAATCTAGGAACGGTTTCTGGACTTGTGGCAGGGGCATCTTTAACCATTGGATACATACTAACTGTAGCGGTAAGCACATCGGCAGGTACTGCTGCTATAATTTCTGCAATACCCTTCTTATCACCTCATAGGGTCACTATAACTCTATTTTTTATATTTATTATAACCATAGGAAACCTCAGAGGTATAAGGGAATCATCTAAAGTATTTGGTACTCCAACTTACATATTTATGGCTGTTATTTTGTGCATGATTATAGTTGGAATATTTAAAGTGAAGGTATTTGGCTATGTACCTAAACCAGTATACAAAATACCAGAAGTTGTATCCAATATAACCCTATTATTATTTATAAGGGCCTTCTCCTCAGGATGTACGGCACTTACTGGTATAGAAGCTGTAAGTAATGGTATACCCAGTTTTAAAGAGCCTTCACAAAAAAATGCCCGTATAGTTCTGGAGCTTTTGGCACTTGTTGTACTTATAATATTTGGAGGGGTATCGTATCTGTCTACGCTTTATCATACAGTCCCTAATACTGAAGTGACAGTAATTGCCCAACTTGCTTCTCAGATATTTGGCCACAATATTATGTTTTATCTGGTTCAGATAACTACTACTATCATACTTATAATGGCCAGTAATACTGCCTTTACAGGTTTACCATTATTATTGGCTTTTATAGCAAAAGATGGATTTGCGCCTAGACAATTTGCCAAAAGAGGAAAGAGACTTGGATATTCTAATGGAATTGTGATATTGTGTATAATATCTTCTATACTTGTTATTATATTTAATGGTGAAACCCATAGTCTGATGCCTTTGTATGCAGTGGGAGTATTTATATCCTTTACTTTATCTCAGGCAGGAATGTTTAAAAGATGGGTGAAATTAAAAAATACAGGCTGGAGACATAAAGCGGTCATAAATGGTATAGGGGCAATAGTTACTTTTGCTACAGCTGTTATATTGGGTATAACCAAGTTTTTGCAGGGAGCTTGGATTGTTTTTATATTAATACCTGCAGTTGTTTATATTATGGTAGAAATAAATAGGCATTACAAAAAAGTAGCCCAGCAGTTAAAGCTTGCGGTAAATGAAAGACCCAAGGAAATAGATTTTACGAAGCAAAAAAGATATGTTATTGTTCCCATAGACACTTTAAATAGGTCGTTTTTAAAGGCTTTAAACTATGCTAGAACAATATCCAATAATATAATAGTTTTCCATGTTTCAATAGATGATGAGGCTACAGCCAGACTTTTATCAAAATGGCATGAATACGATATAGGTATACCTATAGTGGTAAAGAAATCTGCTTATAGAAGTGTAGTGGGACCTTTAGTTAAATTTATAGAATCTGAAGAATATGCAGCAGGTTCTAAAGATACGGTAACGGTAGTACTTCCTCAATTTGTGGTTACTAGATGGTGGGGAAATATACTACATAATCAAACTGCATTATTTATTAAAACCATGCTGCTTAGAAGAAGAAATATAGCAATAGTTACAGTACCTTATATAATTTTTGAAGATAATGAAGAGTGTTTAAAGAAATAATTTTATAGTGACTCTTTTCTGCAGGTTTCCCCATAGGACAACTATTTGGGAAACCTGTTTTTATTATACAAAATTAATAGCCTACATAACATAGTAATTTTTATCTATATCTGTGGGGAGTCAGTTTGTATTTTACGTTCAGAATTACCTGAAATAACTTTGAATGTAAAAGTGGAGGCTTTCTTACATTAAATGTATTAAAAGACCCTAAAAATATTATAATTCCAGAAAATATTATTATAGAATTTAAAATTTTATTTATAAATTTTGTATTTTTGGAATTTAGCTTATTACTGAATTTATCAGCCATAAAAATTAATATAAACCACCAAAGCATACTTCCTATAAATACTCCCACTATCAAAAGTATTCTACTAGACATGTTTCTTCCTATATGTATTAAATGCAATCCCGTAAATACAGCTATAAAAGAAAAAATTGTAAGCGGATTTGCAAATGCCATTAGAAAAGTTGATATGAAAGCTTTAAATAAAGAACTATTATTTAATGATTCCGTTTTAGCTGGTTTATTTATATTATTAGCTGATTTTTCTTTTATAAAGGTATAGATACCAAAACAAATTAATATAATCCCACCTATAATACGAAAATATAATCCGTGCAGGAGAATAAATTTTTCCACCATTATGAAACTTAAGGAAGCCAGTGCTGCATAGATACTATCTGCCAGTGCTGAACCTAATCCTGATACCAAACCATAAGTATTTCCAAAGGCTATAGTATTTTTAAGACATATGGCACCAATAGGACCTGTAGGCATTCCTGTTATTAAACCTATAAGTATTCCTCTAAACAAGTTAAGTAACATATAAATTTCCTGCTTTCATTATTAATTGATTAGTATATAATTATTTTATATTTAATATGACACATCTTCAATAACTATATGTATTTTAAAAGTGTTGACTTTAAAAAATATAAGTAGTAAAATAATTCATAAATAAAATATTCGGATAGAAAATATTCGGATAGAAAATATTTTTAAATTTAAAGTAGGTGAATCCATGGCAGAAGAGAATAAAGGTATTTTAATAGTGACCAAAATGAAAGTAATTCTATTTTCTTTTAAAAAAAGTATGGCAAATAAGTTTAATCCCTTTAATCTTACAGGAACACAGGGTATGCTTGTTGGCATATTACATAGACATGGACAGATGAAAATAAGTGATTTAAGTAAAAAGATAGGATTGTCTAATAGTACTGTGTCAGGAATTGTAGATAGACTAGAAAAACAGGAATTGGTTAAAAGAATTAGAAGCAAGACAGATAGGAGGGTAGTATATATAAGTGTAACTGAAAAATTTAAAAGAAGCTTTCACAATAATTTTTGTGAAATTGAGAAGAAATTTGAAGATATTATAGATGGAGTTCCATCTAATGAAATTGATAAAATACTTGAGGGATTGGATTTGTTAGAAAAATTGATAAATAAAAAGAAATAATCTTAAACCTATATTATTGAATGAGGAGAGTAAATCTAATAATGATAAAATTAATAAAATACTTAAAACCATTTGTTGCAATGATTATTATGGCCGTAGTACTTTTGTTTGTGCAGGCTATGTGTGATTTGGCTCTTCCAGATTACACTTCTAATATTGTAAATAAGGGTATACAACAAGGGGGTATTTTAGATGCAGTTCCCCAGGCAATAAGACAAAGTGAAATGAATAAAACACAATTACTCATGAATGAAGAAGATAAAGAGGAGGTTCTTAACAGCTATAAATTTATTGATAAGTCCAGTAAAGATTATGAAGAGTATTTAAAGGAGTATCCTAATCTTAAAAATGAACCTATTTTTGTAATTAAAGATATAAAAAAGAGTGAAAGAGAAAAACTGAATAATATAATGGGCAGGGCAATACTTAGAGTTTCCAGTATTGAAAAGATTAAATCCAATAGTGAAAATGGAATAATATCATTTAATGGATTTAAAGTACCTGTGAATACAGATCTGTTTGCAGTAATTTCCTCCATGCCATATAATCAGCGTGAAGAAATAATTAAAGGCATAGATAATAAAATCTCAAATTTAGATGACAGCATGATAACTCAATCTGCTGTTTCAAAAGTTAAGGCTGAGTATAAGGCTCTGGGGATGGATACGGATAAGATGCAGAATAGGTATATTATAAACACGGGGATGATTATGCTTCTTATATCATTATTAGGTGGTATATGCACTATAATAGTAGGATTTCTAGCGTCTAAAACAGCAGCAGGACTTGCAAGGAATCTTCGTAAGAAAATATTTGAAAAGGTTGAAAGATTCTCAAATAAAGAGTTTGATGATTTTTCAACAGCTTCCCTTATAACAAGAAGTACTAATGATATAACACAGATACAAATGCTTATGGTAATTATGATAAGAATGGTATTTTATGCACCTATTATGGGAATTGGAGGTGTAATAAGAGCTATCCAAAAAAGTAGTTCTATGTCATGGATTATTGCAGTGGCAGTTATAGTACTTTTAGGGTTGATTTTTATAATATTTGCAGTAGCTTTTCCTAAATTTAAGATTATACAAAAACTTATTGACAGACTTAATCTTGTAACCCGTGAAAGTCTTTCGGGGATGATGGTAATAAGAGCTTTTAATACTCAAAATTTTGAAGAAGAACGCTTTGACAGGGCAAATAAGGATGTTACCAATACAAATCTATTTGTAAATCGTGTAATGGCCTGTATGATGCCCGTCATGATGCTTATTATGAACGGGGTAACGTTGATCATTGTATGGATAGGTTCTCATGAAGTGGCAAATGCAAGTATGCAGGTAGGAGATATGATGGCCTTTATGCAATATGCAATGCAGATAATCATGGCTTTTTTAATGCTTGCAGTAATGTTTATTCTCATACCTAGAGCCTCTGTTTCAGCACAACGTATTGATGAGGTCTTTAGAAAGGAAATTTTAATTTCAGATCCCAAAACACCTAAACATTTTGATGATAGCATAAAAGGTGTGGTGGAATTTAAGAATGTGTCTTTTAGATATCCGGGAGCCGAAGAGGACATACTTAAAAGTATTAGTTTCAAGACACTGCCGGGCAAAACTACTGCATTTATAGGTTCTACGGGTTCAGGTAAAACTACTCTTATAAACCTGATTATGCGTTTTTATGACGTAACAAAGGGAGAAATTTTTGTAAATGGTGTAAATGTAAAAGATGTATCACAGCAAGAGCTTCGTGACAAAATTGGATATGTACCTCAAAAGAGTTATTTATTTAGTGGTACAATTGAATCCAATATTAAATATGCAGACAAGAATGCAGCGGAAAAGGATATTAAAAATTCCGCAGAGATTGCTCAAGCCATGGAATTTATAAGCACTAAACAAGAAGGATTTAAAACTGAAATCTCCCAGGGAGGAGCAAATGTATCTGGAGGGCAGAAACAGAGATTATCTATTGCCCGTGCACTACTTAAAAAACCTGAAATTTATTTATTTGATGACAGTTTCTCAGCTCTTGATTTTAAAACAGATGCTGCACTTAGGAGATCACTAAAAAAAGAAACTGCAGGCTGTACATTCCTTATTGTGGCACAGCGTATTTCCACAATTATAGATGCAGATGAAATAATAGTTCTTGACAATGGCAATATAGTAGGGACAGGTACTCATAAAGAACTTATGGAGAATTGTGATGTATATAAGGAAATTGCATTGTCACAGTTTTCAAAGGAGGAGTTGGCATGAGTGAGAAGAGAAAAATAAGAAAAACCTCAAGGGGGCCTGGAGGAATGATCCAGGGAGGGGAGAAAGCAAATAATTTTAAAGATACAATGAAAAATCTCATAAGGTATATGAATGAATATAAAGCTTCTGTGATTGTTGTGGTTATATTTGCAGCAGTTAGTGCATCTTTTTCTATAATAGGTCCTAAGATGCTGGGCAATGCTACAACAAAGTTATTTGAAGGGATTATGAATAAACTTTCAGGTAGTGGAACAGGAGTGGATTTTAATTATATAGGGAAAATAATAGTTATACTTGGGGCATTATATTTAATAAGTTCACTATTTGCTTATATGCAGGGATGGATAATGTCTGGAGTTTCTATGAAGGTAAGTTATAAAATGAGAAAGGAAATTTCTCAAAAAATAAACAGATTGCCCCTTAAATATTTTGATGGTACAAATCAGGGAGAAGTATTATCTCGTGTCACCAATGACGTAGATACCTTAAGCCAAACACTTAACCAGAGTCTTACACAGATTATCACATCTGTTACCACTGTAATTGGTATATTTATTATGATGCTTAGTATAAGTGTTCTCATGACTGTAGTAGCCCTTTGTATAATTCCACTGTCTATGATAATTATGATGTTTATAATAAAGTATTCTCAGAAATACTTTAAAGAGCAGCAGGATTACCTGGGACATGTAAATGGTCATGTGGAGGAAATGTATGGCGGACATATAGTTATGAAAGCTTTTAATGGAGAAAAAGACAGTATTGAAAAATTTGATAAGCTTAACAATACTCTTTATAAATCTGCCTGGAAATCTCAATTTTTAACTAGTATAGTGATGCCTGTAATGAATTTTGTAAGTAACCTGGGGTATGTAGGTGTGTGTGTTTTAGGGGGATGGCTTGCAATAAAGAAGACCATTGAGGTAGGTGATATTCAGGCTTTTATACAGTACGTAAGATCATTTACCCAGCCTATTACTCAAATTGCCAATATATCTAATATACTTCAACAGACAGCTGCTTCAGCAGAGCGTGTATTTGAATTTTTGGAAGAGGAAGAAGAAGTTCCAGAAGTTCAAAATCCTGTGAAAATTGAAAATGCTGTAGGCAGCGTTGAGTTTAAAAATGTTCAATTTGCATATAATTCCGATAAAATCGTAATTAATGATTTTTCTGCTAAAATAAACCCAGGACAGAGAGTGGCAATTGTAGGACCTACAGGGGCTGGAAAAACTACCATAGTAAAACTTTTGATGCGCTTTTATGATGTAAATAAGGGTGTTATTCTGGTGGATGGATATGATATAAGAAATTATACTAGGGGGGATCTTAGATCTATGTTTGGCATGGTTCTTCAAGATACCTGGCTTTATAATGGAAGTATAATGGAAAATATAAGATATGGAAAACTTAATGCTTTGGATGAAGAAGTAAAAGCCGCAGCAAAGGCAGCATATGTGGATGGCTTCGTACGTACTCTTCCAGGTGGATATGATATGATTCTTAATGAAGAAGCTTCAAATATATCTCAGGGACAAAAACAACTTTTAACTATCGCAAGGGCAATACTTTCAGATCCTAAAGTTCTTATTTTAGATGAAGCAACCAGCTCTGTAGATACACGTACAGAAGTAAGAATAAAGAAAGCCATGAACAATCTTATGAAAAATCGAACCAGCTTTATTATTGCACATAGATTGTCTACAATTCGTGATGCTGATTTGATTCTGGTAATGGATAATGGAGACATTGTGGAGCAGGGAAATCACCATGAACTTCTTAAAAAGGAAGGAGCGTATTCAAAGCTTTATAATAGTCAATTTAACTATTCTTTACAAAATGAATAGTTAATAAGTTAAAAAGTGAGAGTTATGGGTGATTTGTCCCATGACTCTTAACTTTTAACTTGAATTATAATATTTTTAGTCTACCACAGTACCAGGATTAAGAATTTTATTTGGGTCGAAAGCCATTTTAATCCCACTCATAATGTCAATTTCCCTTTGGGTAAACTGAAGAGGCATATATTTTTTTCGTGATTTTCCGGTACCATGTTCCGCAGTTATTGTACCACCGTATTTTAATGCAATTTTATACATTTCCTGTTTGAATTCTTCATAATAAGAAGGTAATTTGCCATTTTCACTCATAATAAAATTGTGAATATTTCCATCTGCTATGTGGCCCACAGCGGGAATTATAGTATTGTATTTTTCAGCAAGGGTTGTTATATCATCAAAAAAGTCAGGTACTGAGGACGGAGGAACTGCCATATCAAGACCGTCTGCTACATGTTCCTTAAAAGGAGTGTAGGCGTTGCTGCGTATGTCCAAAAGATTTTTTTGCTCTTTTGCGGTTTCTGCTATAATACTATCCACTGCATTATGTTTTTCGCATATTTCTACAATTTTTTCACTGGTTGAGTATAATTCGTCCTCTGTAGCTCCATCCAGCATGAACATCAAGTCTACAGAGCCTTCAGTGGCAGGCCAGATAGTTCCAAGGTGTTCTGCAGCTTTTTCTGAGATAAATCTATCCATATATTCAATAGCTAAAGGGGTAATCCCCTCCTGGAGTATTTTTGGTACTGCATCACAAGCTTCCCTCCTTGTATCAAAGGAAATTAAAAGTGTACCCGTATAGTTATTTTTTGCATAAAGCCTTAAAGTAACTTTTGTAACTATACCAAGAGTTCCTTCACTTCCTATCATCATATGAAGCAAGTCGTAACCCATATTGTTTTTTAAGAGTTTTCCACCAAAATTAACTATCTCCCCCGTAGGGAGGACTACTTCCAATGCTTTTACATGATTTCTCATGATTCCATGCTTTACAGCTTTTGTACCTCCCGCATTTTCCATAACCATGCCGCCAATTTGTGCACCTTCATCTCCAGGATGTAT
This sequence comes from Clostridium kluyveri DSM 555, assembly GCF_000016505.1. Classification (NCBI taxonomy): domain Bacteria; kingdom Bacillati; phylum Bacillota; class Clostridia; order Eubacteriales; family Clostridiaceae; genus Clostridium; species Clostridium kluyveri. Next base: position 1,888,173 of record NC_009706.1, on the reverse strand, counting down.
AGGGAAAAATAACTTATCCTGTTTACCTAATGATTGAAGTAAATCTGCTAAAGTAGCTCCTGATTCCACAGTAATCATCAAATTTTTTTCATCCAGTTCAATGATTTTATTCAATCTTTCAAGAGAAAGAATTATACTGGGCTTTATAGGCACTGCCGCACCACATACACCGGTGCCGCCTCCTCTTGGAACCACAGGTGTTAGTGTTTCATTGGCATATTTTAATATTTTGGATATTTCCTCTGGTGAACCAGGCTTAACTACTATACAATCCTCTGAGGGTTTAATACGAATTAAAGATTCAGTCTCGTCATATAGATAACTTTTCATTTGGGATAAATCATTGATGACCCAATCTTCTCCTGTAATTTTTTTCAAATTTTCAACGATTTCTTCTTTCAATATTTTTACCTCCCTTTAATAATCATTATTCCATATTTTTACGGTTTAAAATGGATACTATACTGCATATTATATAGGTTACATATAAAACATTCAATTGCTCATGATTAGATTTATAAACGAATTCTTAGAATTCTAGTATCATATTTACTATATTGCAAATAATATTAACAAAAATATATGGCAAGGGAGGAATTAATAAATGAATTCACAGGCAAGAGATAGTATTCATAAGGTGAAAGAATCATTAAAAAGTGCTCAACAGGGTTTGCAGATGGCTGCAAGAGAAGTAGAAAATTCCAACATTAAAAATCAAATAAGTAATCAATTAACTCAAGTTACCAATTGTCTTGGAGAATGTGAGAAAATAGCTTCTGGATTAAGTCAGCATAGAAATTATTAATTATAATTATAAGGATCACTACTAATACAAAATATGAAAACCATCAATTTGTCAATAATTGGTGGTCTTTCATATGCTTTTCAATAAATAATGTGCAAATAGTAATTTTATGTAAATATTTCCCTTTGTTTTCATGTATAATAAAGCTTATCATACATATAATAAGAAAGTAAATATTATATAGTGTAAAAATATAATATTATAACAGTTATTACAATTTATACATGTAAAAAATATTTAATATTAAATTGGATATTTATAATAAAGTTTTAAATTTGTCTTCTATAAAAATAGAAAAAGGAGATGTTAAGATAGTGAGTAGAGATTGCCCCAAAGTTGCTTATTTTTGTATGGAATTTGGATTAAACTCTGATTTTAAAATATATGCTGGGGGACTTGGAATACTGGCGGGAGATTACCTTAAAGCGGCTAAAGAAAATAATCTTCCTGTAACTGGTATAGGCATAAGATGGAAACAGGGTTATGTAGAACAGCATATAGATGACAAGCAGAGAATAGTGGATTCTTTCTATAATTATGAGTATGATTTTCTTCAAGATACAGGAATAAAGGTAAATGTGAAGATAAGAGGAAGAGTTGTACATTGTAAAGTGTGGAAAGTGGATTGCTTTGGCAATTCAGAACTTTATCTGCTGGATACAGATCTTCGTGAAAATTCGGATAGATGGATAACAGGCCAATTATATGGATGGTTTGAAGAAGAAAGAATAGCTCAGGAAATGGTACTTGGAATAGGAGGAGTAAGAGCTTTAAGGGCATTGAAAAAGGATATAGATATATATCATTTCAACGAAGGACACGCTGTCTTTGCTGGGTTTGAACTTATAAGAGAGAGAATTGGAAGAGGAGAAGATGCTCATGAGGCCTGGAGAAACTGCAGGAATAATATTGTATTTACTACCCATACTCCTATTATAGAGGGAAACGAATCCCATGGACTTGACATATTGCAGTATATGGACGCCTATGATGGACTGGATAGAAATTTTATAGCAGAAATAGGAGGAAATCCCTTCAATATGACTGCAGCAGGACTCAGACTTTCTAAAAAATCCAATGCAGTTTCAGCTATGCATGGAAGAACGGCAAATGCAATGTGGAAGGATGTCCATAATAGAAGTGAAATTATAAGTATAACCAATGGAATAAATATAAATACCTGGGGAGATAAGACTATTATAGAAGCCGCTAGAAAGAAAGAAAACCTGTTAGAACTCCATATGAAGAATAAAATTAGGATGATACAGCATGTATATGAAGAAAAAGGAGTAGAACTAGATAAGGATAGTCTGATTATAGGTTTTGCAAGGAGAGCAGCACCATATAAAAGAGGGGATTTGATATTCAGCAATGAAGAAAAGATTTCACCTCTTCTAAAAAGCAAAAAGGTACAGATAATAATATCTTTAAAGGCACATCCTTTGGATTTTACAGGAAAAGAGATAATAAAGCATATTTTAAGCATACAAGAAAAATATCCTCAATCTGTAGTCTTTGTCAATAATTACAATATGGAAAAAGGAGCACTACTCACAAGGGGAGTAGATGTATGGCTTAACAATCCAAGGGTTACTAAGGAAGCTTGTGGTACCTCGGGTATGAAGGCTGCTGTAAATGGAGTATTGAATTTAAGTACATTGGATGGATGGTGGCCAGAGGCTTGTTGGGATGAAGTTACAGGATGGCAGATAGGAAATGGATTTATAGGTAGAACTGAAAGTGAACAGGATATTCATGATGGAAAAAGTCTCTATGATGTATTAATTAACAAAGTTTTGGAAACTTATTATAACGATAAAAATAAATGGAATGAAATGATGGTAGCCAGTGTAAATGCTATGGTGGAAAGATATTCAGCAGATAGAATGATTATGGAATATTATGATAAAGTGTATAAGTAGGTGGAAAAGTAATTATAATAAATATGAACTTAAAATTTCTTATTTTTATAAGTAGGTAAAATCATAAGAAACAAAACTATATCAGTAAATTTTGACAATTTTACTGATAATTTTAAAGATAAAATTTATAAAGAAAAGAGTGATATAATGAAAATTTTAATGATTTCTTGGGAATACCCTCCTAAAACTATAGGAGGATTATCAAATCATGTATATTATTTATCCCATTCTCTTTGTGAGAAGGGAAATGAAGTTCATGTTATTACCTGTGAAGAAGGCAGGGCACCTGTAGATGAAAATGATAAGGGAGTTTTTGTTCACAGGGTTACACCTTATGCTATAGATACACAGGATTTTACAAAGTGGGTAATGCAGCTTAATTTTGCCATGGTAGAAAGAGCTATTAGATTGATAAATGAATGTGAAAAATTTGATTTAATACATGTTCATGATTGGCTTACTGCATTTTGTGCAAAGACTTTAAAATGGTCTTTTAAGATACCTGTTTTATGTACTATGCATGCTACAGAATACGGAAGAAATGGGGGAATAAATACTGTAACTCAAAGATATATCTCTGCTACAGAATGGATGCTTACCTATGAGTCATGGAAAGTAGTTGCCTGCAGTAATTATATGAAAAGCCAGATAAATAAGCTGTTTTCAACTCCTGAAGAAAAGATATGGGTTATTCCAAATGGAATTAATGTGGATAAATTTGACTTTGAATTTGATTGGCTTTCATTCAGAAGAAAATACGCCATGGATAATGAAAAGATAATCTTTTGTATAGGAAGGCATGTTTTTGAGAAGGGAATACATCTTCTTATAGAAGCTGCTCCTAGTATAATAAGTAGATACAATGATTCTAAATTTATAATAGCAGGTACAGGTCCTATGACAGAGGAATTGAAGGATAAAGTCAGATATTTTGGATTGGAAGATAAATTTTTATTTACAGGATATATGGATGAATCAGAAAAGGATAAATTATACAGAGTATCCAGTGCAGCGGTATTTCCATCTCTTTATGAGCCTTTTGGTATTGTGGCTCTGGAGGCTATGGCAGCAGGATGTCCTGTAGTTGTTTCAGATACAGGTGGATTAAGTGAGATTGTGGATCATGGAGATAACGGACTTAAGTGTATAAATGGAAATTCCAATAGTATAGCAGATAATGTAGTTCAGCTATTACATGATGATGCCTTTGCTAAGTATATAAGCGATAATGGAAAGAGTACTGTAAAAGATAGATTTACATGGAATAGAGTAGCAGATCTTACTATGAAAATGTATGATGAAGTTTTAGAAGAAGCCGGTGGTACGGAATGGAGGAAATTAGAGATGGGAAATAATAATGAATCTTTTAGAGAAGATTACAGGTTGTATAAAAGTTTAAATGAGGAAAATAAGGATTTAGCAGAAGTTGCAAGAACTAATCACAATGAACCTGCAAGAGATAATTTTAAAGAGGAAGAGATTTTAGAGTATTATGAAGATCTTAGGGAAAGTAGAGAGGAAGATAGAAAAGAAAATAAAGATAAGAAGGTAAAAGTAGGGGCTGGCGTTAAAAGTAAAAGTCAGACTTCAGGAAGAAAAAGAAGTAGTACCAAAAGTAAAGAAAAAAGCAAGGCGTAAATATTAAAAATGGATAGAGGGTGTGATGGTTGTGAAAGCTGTAATAATGGCCGGAGGAGAGGGAACCAGGTTAAGGCCCTTAACCTGCAACATACCTAAACCCATGATGCCCGTTATGGGTAAACCTATAATGGAATATGCATTAGAATTACTTAAGAATACGGGAATAGAAGATATTGGAGCCACCCTACAATATCTTCCGGATGAAATAATAAATTATTTTGGGGATGGCAGGGATTTTGGGGTTAATATAAGTTACTTTGTAGAAGAGACCCCTTTAGGTACTGCAGGAAGCGTTAAAAATGCAGAGGCATTTTTAAATGATACTTTTATTGTTATAAGCGGAGATGCCCTTACGGACATAGATTTGTCCAGAGCTATTTCTTATCATAAGAGCAAAGGTGCTGTGGCAACATTGGTACTTAAAGAAGAACCGGTACCCTTAGAATTTGGGGTGGTAGTTACAGATGATAAAGGAAAAGTAACTGGCTTTTTGGAGAAGCCAGGATGGGGTGAAGTATTCAGCGACAAGGTAAATACAGGAATATATATTTTAGAACCAGAAATATTTAAATATTATGGGAAAAATAAGAAATGTGATTTCAGCAGTGAACTTTTTCCTCTTCTGCTTAAGGAAAAAGCAGCTGTGTTTGGATATGTGGCAGAAGGTTACTGGTGTGATATAGGAAATATCGACCAGTATATGAAATGCCATTTTGATATATTAAAGGGGTTTGCAAATGTAAATATAAAGGCACAAAAGTATAGCGAAGACATATGGATAGGGGAAGATTGTGAAATAAGTCCCCAGGCTAAAATTTCAACACCTGTATATATAGGAAAGGGAAGCAAAATATATAAAAATGCACAAATAGGCCCTTATACTGTACTGGGAGAGAATAATATTATATGTTCTGATGCCACCATAAAGAGAAGTGTACTTTTTAATAATTGCTATATAGGAGACAAAGCCCAAATAAGAGGGGCGGTACTTTGCAAGAAAGTTCAAGTTAAATCAAAGTGTTCTGTATTTGAAGAAGCTGCCCTTGGAAATGATACTATTATAAAGGATAAGGCCATAATAAAGCCTGGAGTTAAAATATGGCCAAATAAAATAATAGAAAGCGGTACCCTGGTAAATTCCAATATAATATGGAAGGAAAAAGCCTCAAAATCTATTTTTGGGAGAAATGGTATTAGTGGAGAGATAAATGTAGATATAACTCCAGAGTGTGTGTCAAAACTTGGTTCTGCATATGGTTCTGTTTTAAAGGCGGACTCCAGGGTTGCCATAGCCTGCAGTGATAATGGAGCGGCACAGATGTTTAAATATTCCCTGGCCACAGGGCTTTTGTCTATGGGTTTGGAGGTTATGGACTTGAAAAAGATGCCCATGGCCTTTATAAGACAGTCAATTCTTTTTTTTGGAGCTCAGGCAGGAATTTATGTATGTGTAAATAGGAATGCCCCGGAAAAGGTTACTATAATATTTATGGATAAAAATGGACTCAATATAGATAGGGGCATGGAGAGAAAGATAGAAAGCAGCTTCACAAGAGAGGACTTTAGAAGAGTTAAACCAGATAAGTTCAAGCATATGGAACATATATACAATTGCCTAGAATATTATAAAAGACAGCTTGTAAATGGATTTTCTCTTGAAAATATAAAAAATCAGAAGTATAGGGCGGTTCTAAGTATTGAAGATCCTATGGTGCTTGAAGTAATTACTGGAGTTTTAAAGGAACTTAAAGTTGAGGTAAAACTTTATGATAAGTTTGGAGATACGGAAGGATTGGCCCAAAAAGTTATAGAGGATAGTGCGAATCTGGGAATTGAGATAGATGAGGAATGTGAAAGACCGGTTATTATAGATGAAAAAGGAAGTATAATAAAAGATAATCTTTATGATGCTCTAAATGCGCTGGTTATGCTTAAAACCCATGACATAAGAACTTTAGTAGTTCCAGTTACGGCCTCTTCCACCATGGAAAAGCTGGCTAAAATATGCGGGTGCAAATTTATAAGAACCAAAACTGCCCATAAAGTTATATTGGAAACCTACTTGAAAAATACAACGGGTATAAATAAAAGAGATATGGTAAGTGCATATCTTATGACATTGGATGCAGTAAGTGTGTGTTCCATGATTATTAATTTTATGGCAAACTGCAACAGAACCCTTTCACAGATAACATCTATTATACCCAAATATTATACTATGAAAAAGGAAATAAAGTGTCCCTGGAATATGAAAGGGAGACTGATGAGAAATCTGATAGAAGAGAATACTTCAAAATCCGTAGATCTAATTGAAGGGGTAAAACTTAATTTTGAAGATGGATGGACACTGGTAATGCCAGATGCAGAAGAGCCTTTATGTAAGATATATACAGAGTGCAGCGATTATAAAAAACTCAATAAACTTACAGAGGATATTCTAACCCAAATTACTACGATAACCAGTGAATGTTGAAGTAGAGAATTCTAAGGTGAGATTTTCTAAGGTACAGATGAGAAAAGTATTCTTTTATAAGTAAACTCCATCTGAACCTTAGGATCACTTCATAGGGGGATTCATAATATGAATATAAATGAAAAATACATAGAAGCAGAAGAAAAATATTTAAAGTTAAGAGAAATTTTAAAAAGGTGTAGAGAGGAAAATAAAAGAACTTTTGCAGATTTGTCAAGTATTTCTGGTCTTGAGGAGGAGGAATTAAAAAATATAGAAAAAGGTATAGATAAAGATATAATTCATTTTTTGATATATGCAAAAGTACTGGGGATTAATATAAATTTAAGTTATAAGGAAAATTATAAACTTCGCTAAAATGTTTGGCGAAGTTTATTTAGTTAATACTTAGTTATTTTTATTAACTAACTTTAAATTCGTGTAAATAGGCTGACATACAGGAACAAAAGAAAATGATTGAAACTATTTATTACTTGATTAGTAATAAATATTATGGTACATTATAGAATAAGAAAGCTGAATATTATGTGCAGGGGGGCTGGTGTTTCCGGCTGAGATTAAGAAGTTAATTCTTTGACCCTAAACCTGATCTGGGTAATGCCAGCGTAGGAAGTTGTTTGTGTAGGTATTTAAGTAATTAAAGCATAATTCTACGGAATTATGCTTTTTATTATGTTTTTTATCCGAACGGTGCCAGTTCTAATACCTCTTAACATAATCGGTCAGTGTATAGAGAACCAACAATAAAAGGAGGATAAAGTATGAATTTTACTACTCAAATGGATGCTGCTAAAAAAGGAATTATAACAAAAGAGATGAAAGTAGTATCTCAAAAAGAAGGTGTGGATGTAGAAATTTTAAGGGAGCTTGTAGCTGAAGGTAAAATAGTAATACCTGCAAATAAAAACCATAAGTCCTTAGATGCCCAGGGTGTTGGACAGGGATTAAAGACTAAAATAAATGTCAATTTAGGCATATCAAAAGATTGTGCTAACATAGATATGGAGCTTGAGAAAGTTAAAACTGCAATTGAAATGAAAGCAGAAGCTATAATGGATTTAAGTTCCTATGGTAAAACTGAAGAGTTTAGAAAAAGAATTGTAGAAATGTGTTCTGTTATGATAGGTACTGTACCTATATACGATGCAGTAGGATTTTATGATAAGGAATTGAGTGATATATCACCGGAGGAGTTCCTAGCTGTGGTAGAAAAACATGCCCAGGATGGGGTGGATTTTATGACTATACATGCGGGAATCAACAGGGAAACTGCAAAAGTATTTAAGAGAAATAAAAGACTTACCAATATAGTATCAAGAGGGGGCTCTCTTTTATATGCATGGATGGAACTAAACAATAAAGAAAATCCATTTTATGAATACTACGATAAAGTTTTAGATATATGTGCAAGGTATGATGTTACTATAAGTCTTGGAGATGCCTGTCGTCCAGGAAGTATTAATGATTCTACAGATGCAAGTCAGATAAAGGAACTTATAACTCTCGGAGAGCTTACCAAAAGAGCCTGGGAAAAGAATGTACAGGTTATAGTTGAAGGACCGGGGCATATGTCCTTAAATGAAATAGCTGCTAATATGCAGCTGGAAAAAAAGCTGTGTCATGGGGCGCCTTTTTATGTACTTGGACCTTTGGTTACAGATATTGCACCAGGATATGATCACATAACAAGTGCCATTGGGGGAGCAATAGCAGCTGCAAATGGTGCAGATTTTCTATGCTATGTTACTCCAGCAGAACATTTAAGGCTTCCAAATCTAGAAGATATGAAAGAGGGAATCATAGCTTCTAAGATAGCGGCACATGCGGCAGATGTAAGTAATAATATAAAAGGTGCCAAGGAATGGGATTATAAAATGAGTGAGGCAAGAAAAGAGCTTAATTGGGAAAAAATGTTTGACTTAGCAATTGATCCAGAAAAAGCAAGGAGATATAGAAGAGAATCTACTCCAGAACATGAGGATACCTGCACCATGTGTGGAAAAATGTGTGCTGTTAGAAATATGAACAAAGTAATGGAAGGAAAAAATATAAATATTTTAAGAGAAGAAGATTAGAGTGTATTTTAAAATGTTAAGAGCATCTCAACGGCTTGCCCCTAAGACCCTAAGAATCACTTGATATAAATATGTTAAAATATTATGTTAAAAAGTATAGAATCTATAGTAATATAAATATAGTATTTATATTTTGGAGGTATTTAATTGAGTGAATGGTATAAGGGAGCTATAAAACATGATTCAATATGGTAATCACAATGAAATGGATACAATAAAGGAGACTATAGATAATGAGAGGGTAATTGCAAAGTATCAGCCTATTGTGTCATTGGTAAAGAAAAAAATAGTAGCATTTGAAGGATTGACGAGAGGAGTAAATATTTTAAATTCAGAGATTATACCCCCTCTTGAAATGTTTGAATATGCGAGAAAGCATGATATGACAATTGCACTTGATAGGTTGTGCAGAGAAAAATGTATTGAGGGCTTTAAAAGTATACATAGAATGAATAATAAGTGGAATCTTTTTATAAATGTAGATGCTTCAGTTATAGAAAAATTAGAAGGGTCAAATTATTTTCTTAATCAAATATTGAAAGGAAAAATTTCACCTAAAAACATTGTAATTGAGATTAACGAGGCCCGTACAGGGAACTTAAATGTATTAGAAAGATTTACTAATACCTATAGAAAAAAGGGATTTTTGATTGCTTTGGATGATGTGGGAGCAGGTTTTTCAAATCTTGACAGGATTTCAATTATAAAACCTGACATTATAAAGCTAGATGCACTGCTGGTTAGAAACATTCAGGACAGTTATCACAAGCAGGAAATATTTAAATGTATTACAGGCCTTGCCAATAGAATAGGTGCAATAGTTGTGGCAGAGGGGGTGGAAACCCAAATTGAACTTAATTATGTAGTTGAATTTGGTGCCCATTTGGTTCAGGGATATTTTTTTTCAAAGCCTGAATTTATAAATAATAATATGATTAAAAAGGTTAATGATAAGATTGAAAATGCAGTAAATAGTTATAAAGAGCATATGATTTTAAAGGCCAGAAGAGACAGGCTCTATAGGTATAAAATTGACAAGTTTTTAAGTAAGTTTGTTAAAGAACTTAGAGTAAATCCTGTGAATAACTTTGATAATTTAATTTTAGAGTTTATAGACAAATATAAAAATCTAGATATTGAGTGTGCTTATATTCTTGATGAGACTGGAATTCAAATTACCGATACCATTTTTTCCAAAGAAAAAAGTGGTATCCACCCTGATGGTATTGTATTTTCTCCTGCAGTAAAGGGAGAAGATAATTCCCTAAAGAGATACTATTATGAGCTTATGAATTCTAAAATTGACAATTATTTTTCAGAACCCTATATATCCTATGCTACGGGAGAAATTTGTATAACATTATCTAGAATTTTTACGCATAATAATTATAAAAAATACATATTATGTATAGATATTGCTAAAGGTTAAAAATTATATGAATTTCACAATAATTTTATATATTAATTTTTTTATTGCAAATAATGAGGGGTAAAGTTTAAGGAATTAATACAAGTTTTGGTGTTTTTGTTGACACTGTAAAAAGGCTATGCTAATATTTTATTAATAAAAATTAATACTCGAATGATAAATTTAGGAGAGACTGCCAGAAATATGGCGGCACCGAAGGGGAAGCTGCAGTAAACTCTCAGGTAAAAGGACTGAATTTTGACGAAACTCTGGAAAGTAGCAATACACCGAAGAAGCTAAAATCTTTCAGGTATAAAAGACAGAGCGCATAAATAAATAGGTTGTTTATTTATGTGCTTTTTTATTATTGAAAAGGGGATGGAGCAATGGAAAAGAAGACACCACTTTATGAAAAGCATCTAAAATATAAAGGGAAGATGGTTCCTTTTGCAGGCTATCTGCTTCCAGTTCAATATGAAGGGGGAGTAATAGCAGAGCATATGGCAGTACGGAAAGTCTGTGGATTATTTGATGTATCTCATATGGGAGAAATTACTTGCAGAGGAGAAGATGCATTAAAAAATCTTAATCATTTGCTTACCAATAATTTTGAAGGAATGTATGATGGCCAGGCAAGATATAGCCCTATGTGCAATGAAAAAGGCGGCGTAGTGGATGATATGATTGTATATAAAGTAAAGGACAATGATTATTTGATTGTGGTCAATGCCGCAAATAAAGATAAGGATTACAGCTGGATGAAATCTCATGGTGAGGGGAATGTAGTATTTGAGGATATTTCAGAGGATGTGGCGCAAATTGCACTACAGGGACCTTCCTCATTTTCAGTTATAAGCAATGTGGTAAAATCAGATGAAATACCCAAGAAATATTACAGCGGCATATTTAACTGTACTTTAGAAGGGGCAAAGTGCATGATTTCAAAAACAGGATATACCGGAGAAGATGGCTATGAAATATATATGGAATCTGACAAAGCACCTAGGATATGGGAGGCTCTTTTAGAAGCAGGTAAGGAAGAGGGATTGATTCCCTGTGGTTTAGGTGCCAGAGATACACTTAGACTGGAAGCTTCCATGCCTTTGTATGGACATGAGATGAATGATGAAATAACGCCTATAGAAGCGGGTCTTGGCATGTTTATTAAAATGGATAAAAAGGACTTTATAGGTAAGAAAGCCTTAGAGCAGAATCAGCCTATACAAAAAAAGAGGGTAGGATTAAAAGTTACAGGGAGAGGCATTATAAGGGAGAATATGGAGGTTTATTCAGGAGATTATAATATTGGAATTACCACATCTGGAACTCACTGTCCATATATTGGTTATCCTGCAGCTATGGCACTGCTTTCCTCAGATTACAGTAAGCTGGGAACAAAAGTAACAGTAATTGCAAGAAGAAAAAAAATAGAAGCAGAGGTAGTAGAGCTGCCATTTTATAAAAAAAGTAAATAGGAGGAATAAAACATGAATTTTCCAAAGGAACTTATGTACACTGAATCGCATGAATGGGTAAAAATAGAAGGAGATAAGGCTTTGGTGGGACTAACTGATTATGCTCAAAGTGAACTTGGGGATCTGGTATTTGTAAATCTTCCAGAGGAAGGTGATGAAGTTACCGCAGGGGAAGTATTTTTAGATGTGGAATCTGTTAAGGCGGCATCGGATGTATATGCACCATTAGGTGGTGTGATAGAAGAAGTTAATGAAGAGCTTTTGGACAGACCGGGATGGATTAATGAGGCTCCTTATGAAGCATGGCTTGTAAAAATAGGAGAAATCAGTGATAGGGAAAAATTATTGACAGCGGAAGAATATGAGGCAGTTGTAAATAGCGAAAAGGAATAACAAAATGGAGGTAATTTCATGGGAACTTATGTGCCAAATACCAGAGAAGAACAGTTACAGATGCTAAATGAAATAGGATATAAAAGTTTTGATGACTTATTTTGTGATATTCCTAAAGAGGTAAGACTAAAAAAAGCATTAAATCTGCCTGAGGGAACATCTGAAATAGAAGCATCAATAAAAATGGGAGAAATAGCTGAAAAGAATAAAATCTTTAAATATATTTTTAGAGGGGGAGGAGCATATAATCATTATATACCTGCCATTGTAAAGAATGTGCTTTCAAAAGAAACATTTCAAACTGCATATACACCTTATCAATCAGAAATCAGTCAGGGAATTTTACAGTCTATTTTTGAATATCAGACTATGATTTGTGAACTCACAGGTATGGATGTTTCCAATGCATCTGTTTATGATGGCGCCAGTGCAGCGGCAGAAGCAGTGGCTATGTGTAGAAATAAAAAGAGAAAAGATATATATGTATCTGAAACCATAAATCCTGAAGTCATGAATACCATTAAAACTTATTGCTTTGGCAGCGGCGGGGAACTTTTTATTGTACCCAAAAAAGATGGTGTTACAGATTACGAAAAGCTCAAGGAGATGCTTGATGATAAATCAGCATGTTTTTATATACAGCAGCCAAATTATTATGGAATTATAGAGGATGGCGATAAAATCTCAGAGGTGGTGCATGAAAAGGGAGCTAGTTTTATAATGGGATGTAATCCTATTTCTCTTGGAATTTTAAAAACACCAGGAGAGTGTGGTGCAGATATTGCAGTGGGGGAAGGACAGCCCCTTGGAATGCCACTATCTTTTGGAGGACCTTACCTTGGATTTATGGCATCCACTTCTAAAATGATGAGAAAACTTCCTGGACGTATTGTAGGGGAAACTGTAGATATGGATGGAAAAAGGGCCTTTGTGCTGACACTGCAGGCGAGAGAACAGCATATTAAAAGAGAGAGGGCAAGTTCCAATATTTGTTCCAATCAGGCACTGTGTGCAATGACAGCATCAGTTTATATGGCAGTTATGGGAAGCGAAGGCATAAGAGAAACGGCCACTCAATGTACCTCAAAAGCCCATTATTTGCAAAAGGAACTGGAAAATGTGGGACTGAAATTAAAGTATTCACAGGAATTTTTTCATGAATTTGTAACAGTTTCAGATAATAATGCAGATGAAATACTTAAAGAATTGGAGAAGGAAAACATTTTAGGAGGACTTCCTATAGGAGAAAAAGAAATACTATGGTGTACCACAGAATTAAATACCAGGGTTCATATGGATAAATTGGTTGGTATTGTAAAGGAGATGCAGAAAAAATGAAATTGTTATTTGAAAAAGGAAATACGGGAAGAAAATCCAGTATATTACCTGAAAATGATGTACCTTCTGTAATTCCAAAATGCGCACTTAGGCAAAAAGAAATGCGTCTTCCGGGGTTGTCAGAGAGTGAAATCAGCAGACATTATAGCAGCCTGGCAAAAAGAGCACATGGAGTTAATGATGGATTTTATCCACTTGGGTCCTGTACTATGAAATATAATCCCAAAATCAATGAAGAAACAGCATCTCTTTCAGGCTTTACAAAAATTCATCCTCTGCAGCCTGAAAATACAGTGCAGGGCTGTCTTAAACTGCTTTACATAGCAGAAAAGTATTTATGTGAAATAACAGGAATGGATGCCATGACAATGCAGCCTGCGGCAGGTGCTCATGGAGAATTTACAGGATTACTTTTGATTAAAGCTTATCATGAAAGTAGAAATGACAAAAAAAGAGATAAAATTATAGTACCGGATTCAGCACATGGAACCAATCCTGCCAGTGCTGCTATGGCAGGGTTTAAGGTAATTAGTATTCCTTCAGGGAAAGATGGATGTGTAGATATAGTTAAATTAAAAGAGGTACTTGGAGAAGATACTGCAGGACTTATGTTGACTAATCCCAACACTTTGGGCTTATTTGATAAAAATATTCTGGAAATAACTAAAATGGTTCATGAAGCAGGAGGATTAAATTATTACGATGGTGCCAATTTAAATGCAGTTATGGGAATTGTAAGACCTGGAGATATGGGGTTTGATGTTATACACATTAATCTACATAAGACATTTTCTGCACCTCATGGAGGAGGAGGACCGGGAAGTGGTCCTGTAGGCTGTAAGGATTTTTTGAAAAAATTTCTTCCAGGAAAAATAGTTGTAAAACAAGAAGATGATATTTATATGTTACATAAGACAGAAGAAAGCATTGGTGATGTAAAATCATTTTACGGCAATTTTCAAGTAGTTGTAAAAGCTCTTACCTATATTATAATGTTAGGAAAGAACGGCATTTTGGAAACAGCTGAAAATGCAGTATTAAATGCTAATTATATGAGAGTAAAACTATCTGATTGTTATGATGTGGCCTACGATAGAACCTGTATGCATGAATTTGTAGTAACTATGAAAAATATGAAAAAAGAACATGGAGTTTTGGCGCTGGATATAGCAAAAGCTCTCCTTGATTATGGTGTACATCCACCTACCATATATTTTCCATTGATCGTCCATGAGGCATTGATGATTGAACCTACTGAAACTGAGACAAAAGAAACATTAGATGAGGCAATTTGCGTTTTTAAAGATATATACAAAAAGGCAGAAGAAGCACCAGAAAAGGTTCATGAGTATCCGTATAATACAGTAGTCCGAAGACCTGATGAAGTTCTAGCAGCCACAAAACCTAAACTTCAGTATTACATGGGAAGTAAAAATAATACAGGAAAGGGCGTCTTGTAAATGATAGAGAAGTTATTATTTATAAGGGGAAAGGGAACTTATCCTTATGAAAATCTGGCCCTTGAAGAATATTTAACCTTTCATGTAGGAGATGAGGAATGCATTTTATATCTGTGGCAAAATCGGCATACGGTAGTTATAGGAAGAAATCAGAATTGCTGGAAGGAATGTAAGGTAAAAGAACTTGAAGATGATGGAGGATATTTGGTACGTAGATTGTCTGGGGGAGGAGCCGTATATCACGACTTGGGTAATTTAAACTTTACATTTGCAGTTAAAAAGGATAACTATAATGTAGATATGCAGCTTCAAGTAATTATAGAAGCTGTAAAAAAACTGGGAATTAATGCAGAAAAAACAGGAAGAAATGATATTACAGTGGATGGGAGAAAGTTCTCAGGGAATGCATTTTATAAGTCAGGTGATTTTTATTATCATCATGGAACACTTTTGATTGATGTAAATACTGAAGATATGTCTAAGTATCTTAATGTTTCAAAAGAAAAATTGCAGTCTAAAAGTGTAAGTTCTGTAAAATCAAGAGTGATAAATTTAAGAAAGCTTTGTCCATCACTTACAACAGATGTTATGTGTGAGAAGCTTATAGAATCTTTTGGAGAAGTGTATGGATTAAAGCCTGAAAAACTTAATGAATCCCAAATTGAAAAAAAAGAGTTTGAAATTTTAAAGGAGAAGTTTGAATCCTGGGAGTGGAAATATGGAAGAAAAATTGAATTTCAGCATGAAATGTGTTCACGTTTTAATTGGGGAGATATACAACTGCAGTTTCAAGTTCAGGGAGGCAAGATAAAATCGTTAAATGTATTTTCAGATGCCATGGATGAGGAATTGATTTTGAGAATTCCCAAAGTACTCATTGGATGTACCTATGAGGAAAACCAGTTAAAGAATATACTAGCTAAAAATTTTGCAAAGGGATGGGAACAGGTTGTTGCAAGAGATATAGGAATGTTGATTCATGACAATATGTAAAGGAGAAAAACATGGCTTATAAATATGATCTGATTGTAATAGGGACAGGACCCGGAGGTAGTGCAGCAGCTCTTGAAGCAGCAAAATCCGGAATGAAAACTGCAGTTATTGAAAAAGATAAATTAGGTGGTACTTGTTTAAATAGGGGATGTATTCCAATGAAAGCTTTATTACATTCAGCAGGTATTTATCAGGAAATAAAGGAAAGTAAAAAGTTTGGAATACAGGTGGAAAAAGCTGAGCTTAATGTACCTGCTTTACTTCAATATAAAGAAGGGGTTATAAATAAGCTTTCTTATGGTATGGAAATGTTACTTCAAAAAAATAAAGTAGATGTTTTTTATGCTTCAGGAAAGATTGTTAATGCACATCAAGTAGCTGTCAGTGAAAATGGAGAAAAGAAGATTATTGAAGCAGAACGAATTATTATAGCCTCGGGATCTAGTGCTGTAATTCCTCCTATTCCTGGCATCCAATTAAAAAATGTTGTTACAAGCTATGAACTTTTGAACAAAGAAGATTTGTTTCACCACCTTGTTATTATTGGCGGTGGTGTTATTGGAATGGAATTTGCATCCTTGTACAGTGCTTTTGGGTGCAGGGTAACGGTTATTGAAGCAATGAACCGGGTTCTCCCTGATATGGATAGGGAAATTGGTACCAATCTGAAGCAGATTTTAAAAAAGCAGGGAGTAGATATTCATACATCTGCCAGTGTGGAAAAACTAGAACAAACACAAGAAGAAAAAATTCTGTGTACCTACAGGGAAAAGGAAAAATTACAGCATATTGAAGTAGATGGTGTGCTTGTGGCAATTGGAAGAAAGCCTAGTACAGAAGGACTTTTTGATGAAAATTTTGCTGTTGAAACAGAAAAAGGAAAGATTTTGGTGAATAAATATTATAAAACCAGTTGTCCTTCCATATATGCCATTGGTGATGTTATTGGGGGCATACAGCTTGCTCATGCAGCTTCCTCTGAAGCACTTTGTGCAGTTAGGCATATTATAGGAAAAGAAGAATCTTTAGATGTAAGAGTGATTCCAGGTTGTGTCTATACCAATCCTGAAATTGCAGTGGTGGGCATTACAGCCAGCCAGGCAAAAGAGACAGGTATTGATGTAATCACTAAAAAATATCCCATGATGGCAAATGGAAAATCAGTTTTGACAATGCAAGAGAGAGGGTTTATGAAGGTGGTTGCAGAAAAGGAAACGGAAAAAATTCTTGGTGCACAGCTTATGTGTGCCCGGGCAACGGATATAATAAGTCAATTTACATCGGCTATTGTAAATGGTATGACTCTTTCACAAATGGCCCATGTAATTCACCCTCATCCTACTTTTTCTGAAGGAATAGGGGAATTGATGAGGGAGTAATTTTGAGGTTCGGATGGAGATAGCAAACTCCATCTGAATCTCATTATTTTCACAGTCTTATTAAATTTAACTTTGTTTAAATAATTTTGAAAATAAACCTGATTTCTTCTTGCTTTCCACAACATCTTTTGTATTATTCTCTTCATTATTAAGTAATGATAGCTTATACCTTTCTAATGATATATTAATATCGTATATTGCCGGATATTTTCTGCCGCGCCATTTAGGAGTAATGTTTTTCTGTATGCTTTCTATCTCAAATGATCTTAATTTATAAAAATCAGCCTTCATAGAAGCGTAACCACACATATTATAAACCCAAACATCATAAAAGTATGGGCTTATAATGTCATATTTTATATAAAAATCACTTTCTTTTTTTTCATTCTATAACCAGCTATTTTTACTGTACGAACTGAAAATTTGTGCTGGCATACCGGACAAGTAATTTCTTTATCATACAAAAGCATATCTTCTGTTATCTTAGAGGTCTCTTTTACTATCTTTTCTCCTTTATGTTTTTTATATACTTCAATATTGGTAATAACTTTTAACTGCTGTTAATAAGAATATATGGGGAAATAAATCAGTTAAAGCATTACAAGCCCCTATGTTTAAAAATATAGGGGAAAAGTGAAATTAGATAATTATTTTCACGACCTTTTAATCTCTGATATTAAACATATCTTCTACCTCCTGACTTGCTTTTGGCAAAGGCATATCTTCTTTCCAAATTAAAATGTTATCTTTATATGTACCCCAATATAATGCTTTGCTTTGTTTTTCTTTAGGATTAAAATCATAATACATGTCTGCAAGGCCTGCTAAAGTATCTTTTTTTTGTTTTTGTTTTATCACAGAACGAACCGGTTTTACATAAAAATTCCCTTTTTTATCTGTATTGAAATTACATTGATTCAATATATATCCATCTATCAATTTAACATGATAGGCAATTCTACCGTCAGAAAGTCTGCATACGTCAGTGATTTTAATTACATCTGTAGATACATTTATAATATTCCATCTAAATAATCCTATGTATATACCTGCAGCAAAGGCAAAAAATAAAGTGGCGTAAATAAGTCCTTTTATAAAAGATTTTACCTTGGATTTTTTCCATAATTTTGATATGTTTTTAATGACATTAGTATCCTTTCTATCCATAGTGTTATTTTTAAATGCAATTTTTATTTCAGTGTCAATATTTTTAAGTTCCCTTTGGCAATCTTCACAAAAAGTGAGGTGTTCCTCCACTATTTTTTTGCTGTCATCACTGCATACCTTATCATGATATAAAGGAAGCAAATCTTTTATAACTTTACATGAAATATTATTCATATCATTGTTCTCCTTTCATTAAATTTTGTATTTTCTGTTTTGCACGATAAAATGTAACTCTTGCCCAGCTTTCAGTTTTTTCGAAAATTTCACAGATTTGTTTAAAAGACAATTCTCCAAATACCCTGAGAGTAAATACTTCTTTATAAGGTTCATCCATACAATGCAAAGCCTTATGTATTTCAAAGGCTTGCTCTCTATCATATAGAATACTTTCAAAATTGTTGTCAGTTAGCTTGGGTGGCTCATCATATACATAACGTTTTTGATGTTTTTGGTGGGAAAAGTATGTATTTTTAGCTATTTGACAAAGCCACACCTTAATTTTGCAATTTCCTCTGAATTTATCAATATTTTTGAGGGCTTTGAAAAAAGTTTCCTGGGTAATTTCCTCTGCAAGTACTTTATTTTGGCTCAGTGTAAGAATAAACCTATAAACATCCTCAAAATAGAGATTATAGATTTTTTCGAAATTTTTCACATTATTATCCCCCTTATATAAATATGACTTATTAAAATTTAATTTGTTACAAAAAATAATGAGCAGTTTACATGTAAAATTCTATCATATTAATAATGCTGGATTTTTGATAAAAAAGTAAAAATAAGTTATAATATGAACATAATGTGCGAATTTTACATTTGGGGGGATATGTATATGCAGCTTAATGTAGAACAAAAGAAATTAGTTCAATTAAGGCCTTCTGGTCATAGTCTTATAAGAGGAGTGGCAGGCTCGGGAAAAACTACAGTGGCAGTAAATAGAATATCATTTTTACTTAACCACTATTGTTTTGAAAAACAGGATAGAATATTGGTAATAACTTTTAATAGAACTCTCATTAATTATATAAAGTATATATATGAAAAAATACAAGAGGAAGATAATATTGATTTTCAGAGTTTATTTCAAGTGGATTCCTCTAAAGTTGAAATATATAATATAGATAAGGTTGTATATAAATATTATAAAAAATATAGTAAAAATAACAGAGTGAAGTATGATTTAGCTGATAATAATGTTAAATACACCCTAATTAATGAATCTATTGCACAAATGGGCAAAGTTTTTAAAGAAATCTCAATATTAGATATAAAAAATTCCCAATTTTTATTAGATGAGATAGAATGGATTAAAGCCTGTAACTATATGGAATTGGAAGAATATCAAAATGTAGATAGGATAGGAAGAACCTTAAAAAAGAGCGGCGAAAGTCCTCAAAAGCTCATGAAAAATTCCGAGATAAGAAGAGTAATATTTGAACTTATGACACTCTATAATAAAAAATTAAGAAAATCAGGACATATTGATTTTGGAGATATGGCTCTTATGGCTTTGGAAGAAGCCAAAAGTAATGTGGTGAAAAAGTATACTCATATAATAGTAGATGAAAGCCAGGATCTTACAAGAACTCAATTGGAATTTTTAAAAAATCTTTATTTGCAAAAAGAATATTCAAGTTTTATGTTTGTAGCAGATACTGCTCAGAGTATATACACTCATTCATGGCTTGTAAAGGGGAGAAGTTTTGCAAGTATAGGGTTTGATATGACTGGAAAGAGCAATATCTTATCTAAAAGTTACAGGACCACTACACAAATATCTCAGGCTGCTTACAGCTTGATAGAGAAAGACATAAATATTGTGGAGGATGATAACTATGTAAAACCTTCATTGATTGATAAGCAAGGTTCATATCCTGTATATGGAGGGTTTGCTAGTGAAAAGGAACAATCCATTTATATAATAAAACAAATAAATACTTTGTGCAGAAAATACAGTTTAAGAGATATAGTAATAGTCGCAAAGAATAGAACTATATTAAATAATATGAAACGTAATTTGGAGCAGAATAAAATCCCCAATATTCTGGTAAGTAAGAATGATGAAAATTTTGACAGTGACAATATTAAACTTATAACTATGCATTCCATTAAGGGATTGGAGTTTAAAGTAGTTATAATAGTTGGCTTAAATGAAGGTACTATACCGCATATTTCTTATGGCGGTTCAGAGGAACAAAAAATACAGGAATCAATAGAAAGAAAGCTTTTATATGTGGGTATGACCAGGGCCACGGAGAAATTGTATTTAACCAGCAGTGGAAAACCTTCCAGGTTTATAGAAGATATAAATCCTAAATTTTTAAAAATAAAAGATAACTGCAGACTAAGTAAACTATATAAAGTAGATTTGGATAAATATTATTTCAAAGATGTTATATTAGATCTGTATTCCAATGAAGAAAAAGTTAGACAGTGGTTTTTAAGAGAATTGCAGCAAACTTATAAATATCCTGAAGACCTATTAAAAGTAGAATATAAAATTAATAGTTTTTCTAAAATTGGATTTGCAGATGTGTGTGTACAAATATATAGTAATGATACACAAGTACCCTATATATTGGCTGAAGTTAAGACTTCAGGAATGCCATTGTCTGATGCACTAAGCCAGTTGAAAAGCTATATGAGTAACTGCAGCAGCTGTCAATATGGATTAGTTACTAATGGGTTTCAGTGCATTGTAATAAATAAAGATTTTGAAGAAATAAGTGATGTACCTGAATTTAATGTAAATATGCTTCCTCAAAATACAGAAAATTATAAATATATGGATTTGAAACACGATAAAAAGTTCACAATTACCTTCGATTCAGATAGTTTTCATGAAATAATTGTAAAAGATAATGATGAAGAAGAACAATATACAGCAGAAGATTTAAGTTCATTTAAAATATATAATAGTATAGCATCTGGAAGTCCAATTTTTATGAATTCAAATTATGAGGATTTATTAAGGCTGCCGGTACATTGGTTTAATAATAATGAAGAGCATTTTGTGCTTAAAGTAAAAGGAGACAGTATGATAGAAGCCAATATAGATAATGGAGATTTAGTGGTTATAAAAAAACAAAATGCTGCGGATAACCGTGATATTGTGGCAGTTGCAATAGATATGGAAAATGCCACCTTAAAAAGATTCAGGAAAATGGGAGATACAGTACTTTTAATACCGGAAAATGAAGAATATGAGCCAATACAGGTAAGAAGCAATCAGGTAAAAATACTTGGAATAGTTGTGGGAATAATGAAGAAATGCAGCTAAGACAATTAACTAAATCGGATTATAGATATTATTGAAGAAATAAGTATCTATAAATTTAGAGGAGATTTTGTACATGTTAAATAAAGCAATCCAAATAGCAGTTAAAGCTCATGAGGGACAAGTCGATAAGGGTGGAAATCCTTATATTTTACATCCACTTAGAGTAATGCTTTCCTGTAATAGTGAAATCGAAAGAATATGTGCTGTACTTCATGATGTTGTAGAGGATACTCCTGTGACCTTTGAGGATATAAGAGAACAAGGATTTTCTGATGAAATTGTAAATGCTCTAGGTTGTTTAACCAGGCATAAAGGGGAGAGCTATGATGATTTTATTCGAAGAGTGCTTAAGAATAAAATTGCCTGCAGTGTAAAGCTTGCTGACCTGGCCGATAACATGGATTTAACTCGTATAAGTAGTCCTACGGATAAAGATGAAAGAAGAATAAAAAAATATAAGAAGGCATTTTATAAAATTTCTGAAGCATTAACTGCAGTAAAATAAAGGGATATAACTTAACTCTATATAGTCTCTGTTATAGTTTATAACTATAACAAGTAATAGTTTTTGGGATTTACACTATAGGTAAGAATTTTTGTTATGATTAACTTAGAAAAAATTTTTGCTGAAAGGATATAGTGTTATGAAAAACTCAATTATTGGTTATCCTAGAATAGGTGAACTTCGTGAACTGAAATTTTGGACAGAGGATTATTTTAAAGGAAATTTGTCTTTGGAAAAGCTGCAGCAAAATGTTAAAGATTTAAGAAAAAATCAATGGAAACTGTTAGAACAGGCAGGTATTGATTTTATACCGTCAAATGATTTTTCCTTTTATGATGGAATGCTTGATATGGCAGCTCTTTTAAATGTAATACCGGATAATTATAAATTTTTAGGTCTTAACAAATTAGATACCTATTTTGCAATGGCCAGAGGATATCAAGGAGAAAAAGGCGATGTTAAAGCACTTCCCATGAAGAAATGGTTTAATACAAATTATCATTATATAGTACCGATAGTGGAAGACAATACGGAAATTAAGTTAAATAGTGAGGAACTTTTTAATCAGTATACTGAGGCTCTGGAGATTGGAATTAAAACAAAGCCTGTAATTATAGGTGGATTTACTTTTCTCAAACTAGCCCATTATAACGGCACAAAAAAAATAGATGATTTTATTGAAGATATAGTGAAGGCATATGGAGATATTTTTATAGAATTAAATAAATTAGGAGTGGAATGGGTACAGATTGATGAACCTATTTTAGTTATGGATTTAAGTGAAAATGATATAGAAATATTCAAAAGAATATATACAGGATTATTAAAAAATAAAGGTAAACTTAACATATTAATTCAAACGTATTTTGGGGATATCAGAGATTGTTATGGGGAAGTGACCTCCCTTGGCTTTGATGGAATAGGGCTGGATTTTGTAGAGGGAAAAAAATCTTTAGAGTTAATTAAAGATATGGGATTTCCGGAGGATACATTTCTTTTTGCAGGCATAATAAATGGAAAAAATATATGGAAAAATTCTTATGAGAAGTCCTTTATAATTCTAAATGAACTTTCAAGGCATGTCAAAAAAGAGAACATTGTAATAAATACCTCTTGCTCTTTATTGCATGTTCCTTATACTTTAAAAAATGAAGAAAAACTATCTGAAGATTATAAATCCCATTTTGCTTTTGCAGAAGAAAAACTGGTAGAATTAGCCGAATTAAAGGAGCTTTTTGGTGATACAAATTATATAGCTTCAAATAAATATAAAAATAATATTTCCCTGTTTACAAAAAAGTTAAATAGTTATAACTCTGAAGTAAAGAAAAAAGTTGAAAATTTAACTGAAAAAGATTTTATAAGACTTCCAAAGTTTGATGAAAGAGCAAAAATCCAAAAGGATTTTTTCAAACTTCCACTGCTTCCAACTACTACAATAGGTTCTTTTCCACAGACCTCTGAAGTAAAATCAACCAGGGCCAAATTTAAAAGAGGCGAGATTACAAAAGAGCAGTATGTAAAAAAGTTAAAGGAAAAAATTAAGGAATGTATAGAACTTCAAGAGAAAATTGGACTTGATGTTTTAGTACATGGTGAATTTGAAAGAAATGATATGGTAGAGTATTTTGGAGAAAATTTTAATGGTTTCTTATTTACGCAAAGAGCATGGGTTCAGTCTTATGGTACGCGTTGTGTTAAACCTCCTATAATATGGGGAGATGTATCCAGGGCAAAGCCTATTACAGTTGAATACTCTAAATATGCTCAAAGTCTTACATCAAAGCCTGTAAAGGGCATGCTTACAGGCCCTGTAACTATTCTTAACTGGTCTTTTCCACGGGAGGATATTTCATTAAATGAAATGGCTTTTCAAATTGCGCTGGCTATTAAGGAAGAGATTTTAGACCTTGAAGCTAATGGCATTAATATAATTCAAGTAGATGAAGCTGCATTAAAAGAGAAACTCCCTCTTAGAAAGAGCAGTTGGCACAGTGAATATTTGGATTGGGCAATTCCTGCGTTTAGGCTGGTTCACAGCAGCAGCAAGGCAACTACTCAAATACATACACATATGTGTTATAGTGAATTTGAAGAAATAGTAAAAGATATTGATTTTATGGATGCAGATGTAATTTCTTTTGAAGCATCACGTTCAAATCTATCCATTGTTGAAGCTTTAAATAAAAATAATTTTATTACTGCAGTGGGACCTGGTGTCTATGATATTCATTCACCTAGAGTACCTGGTGTAGAAGAAATTGTTAAAGGAATTAATTCAATGCTCGAAAAAATTAATAAAGAAAAGCTTTGGATAAATCCAGACTGTGGATTAAAAACCCGGGGTGAAAAAGAAACTGTACCAAGTCTTAAAAATCTTGTGGAGGCAACCAAAAAAGTAAGGAATAAATTAGGAGAGTATGTATGAATATAAAAGAAAAACCTTTAATTTTTGACGGGGCAATGGGAACATATTACCCTCGTATTTCTAAAGATCCACTGCCTAAATGTGAGCTTGCAAATATCTATGATAGAAATACTATACTAAAAATACACAGGGAATATATAGAGGCAGGCTGCATGGCAATTAAAACCAATACTTTCGGGGCAAATAAAGTTAGCCTTGAAAGTGATTTTAATAAGGTAAAAGAAGTTATTATAAATGGGTATGAAATCGCAAAAGAGGCCGCAAAGGACACCGAGGTTTTAGTTTTTGCAGATATTGGACCAATCCCATTTTTAGAAAGTATGGATTTATACGAAGGGTATAAAGAAATAGTGGATTTGTTTTTAGAACTTGGAGCAAAATATTTTATATTTGAAACTTTCAGCAGTGATGAATATCTAAGGGAAATCTCTGAATATATAAAGGGAAAAGATCCGGAAGCATATATTTTGATGGAGTTTGCAGTTTCACCAGAAGGTTATACAAGAGTTGGAAAGTCGGGAAAAAAACTTATAGAAAATATTTTAAAGATACCAACTATTGATGCCTGTGGTTTTAATTGTTTTTCCGGTCCTTATCATTTACTGCAGTATATTAAAACTTTTAATATAGGAAATGAAACCATATCTGTTATGCCGAATTCTGGTTACCCTACAGTGATAGATAACCGAACCTTTTTTGACAATACTAAAGAATATTTTGCCCAGCGAATGCTGGAAATTGCAAAACAGGGGGTGTCTATTTTAGGGGGATGCTGTGGTACAACTCCAGAATTCATAAGAGAAACTGTTATAAAGTTAAAAAAATTATCTAAATCAGAAATTGTTTTAAAAAAACAGGCAGAAAAAATTCACACTGAAAAACCAGTTGTTAAAAATGTACTTTTAGAAAAAATTAATAAAGGTAAAAAAATTATCGCAGTGGAGCTGGATCCTCCCATTGATACAGAAGTAGATTTCTTTTTAAATAGTGCTAGAACTCTTAAAGAACAGGAAATTGATGCCATAACCATTGCAGATTGCCCTATTGCAAGGGCAAGAGTAGACAGCAGTCTTTTAGCCTGTAAGCTAAAAAGGGAATTAGACATCACAACTATTCCCCATATGACCTGCAGAGATAGGAATATAAATGCTACAAAAGCACTGCTTTTAGGGTTGAATATTGAAGGGGTAAATAATGTTTTGGTGGTGACTGGAGATCCCATACCATCGGCCGAGAGGGATGAAGTTAAGGCAATGTTCAGTTTTAATTCTGCAATACTTGCAAATTATATTACCAATTTAAATGATACAATATTTTCATCTCCTTTTAATATCTGTGGTGCTCTAAATGTGAATTCAAGAAATTTTAATACTGAACTTAAACGAGCCAAAACCAAAATAGAAAATGGTATAGCTGTGTTTTTGACACAGCCTATTTTAACAGAAGAAGCCCTGGAAAACTTAAAACTGGCGCGCAGAGAATTAACTGCCAGGATATTAGGGGGAATTATTCCAGTTGTAAGCTACAGAAATGCATGCTTTATGAATAATGAAATTTCCGGAATAAGGGTTTCAGAAGAAATTATAAAACAATATAAGGATGTTTCAAAAGAAGAGGCAGTTAAACTTGCAGTAAAAATATCTACCGATATTGCAGAGCAAATTTACCCCTATGTAGATGGATATTATCTCATTACGCCTTTTAAGAGAATTGATATTATTTCTGAAATTATTAACAATATCAAGGCAAAAAACACCATTACAATATAGTAGTGGTGTTTTTTATTTTATCCACGGCAATTAGCTAATATTCCCGCATTATTCAAAGTATAATATAAGCAATGCTGCGGTCTATAAGTTCTTCTGAAATTCATTGGTACTAAAGTACTTCTTCTATGAATATAGTATTTTCTACACCTAAATCCACATCTTTTGCTTCACTTAAAGATCTATTTACTCTATTAAAATATATACGAACAATAGGTCTTGGACCTAAATTTTTTCTCACATTGACAACTACACCAACTTCTTTAGTGGTTAATCTCACTAAAGAACCTAATGGTATATTGTTTCCTTTAAGTTCTTCGGGAAAACCGGAGCCGTTCCATCTTTCATGATGATAGTGTATAATTTCTGTGATTTCGGGAGAGAGATTCTTTTCTTTTGCAAAATAATAACCGTATATGGGGTGCTGCTGCCACAATAAGGTTTGCTGAGGAGTCATTTCATGCAAATCAATTAAAAAAGGCATTTCACATAATCCTATGTCGTGCAGTAATGCACCGGCACCTATAATGTACATTTGATTTTTACCAAGTCCCATTGCTCCAGCTACTAAAAGTGATATGGCACAAGTATTTACACTATGTTTAAATAAATATTCATTGTTCAATATTTTCATTTCAGTACAGAAATTCAAAATAATTTCATCTTCAATTAATTCTGAAACAACTTCTCTTGCAATTTTCGATACATGGACCATATTATCAGAAGTATTTGCCTCCAGAGAATCAGGAGCATGTTTTATAATTTCCAGATCCAATGCTTGTTTGAGTTCTTTAGAAATAGTCTCCGTAGGTTTTACAAATAAGGTATATCGATCTACTATTTTCACTGTAGATATACCATTTTGTTTTAGGAGTTTAATAGTTGCTTCTGAAAGTATTGTGCCGCCCACTAACAATAATTTGCCAGTTTGTTTACAGTAGATAGAATCTCCTAAAACCATACCTTGTATTAGTTCATCAGTGTAAATTCTAATCATTTTATAACACCCTCTTTATTATATTTTAATAGAAAATAATATAATATTGTATAATATTGTTATTTTAATGGATATTAATATAGAATTTAAAAACATATTTAATGTATTAAATTGTACGATAATCTTTCCATTATTAAGTTAATTATAATAATAACATAGAAAAGACATAAAATAATTATATCTTACAGAAATTTTTGCTAATTTATTTAAAAGAATTCTAATATGTAATGCAGTGAAGTTATACTAATTTGTAATGGGATGTGGAGGCGATATTTGTTGAATAATGAATCCTAATTTTTAAAGGAGATTTTATATTTCATGCTCTTAAGACTTGAAAAAGGAAATTAAATAAAAAGATTTATCCCAAACTAGACTGAGATAAATCTTCTATTTATAATTTAATTTGTTGGCTCTGTATCTGATGCATTTGGATTGTCCAACTTTCCCATAAAGGATATGGCTCCTGTCTTGGTATCTCTTATAATAAAGAAGAAAGGTCTGTTTGCCTTAAAATAAATTGGATTACCAGGAGGTGCAGAAGTAGGATTCATGATTACAGCTGTAGCTGCAGCTGCTTCTGTGCCCTGTTCATCTACACTTATATAAGCTTTGTGTTTTATTTTATTTATGTATAAGGATTCCTGGCTTGTTATGGTATTGGTTATAAGCTTTGTAAAATTTGCTTCTTTAGAGTTGAAAGCTTTATCCATTCCTAAAGCTTTTAATGTATCATTTAAATCTACATCATAGTACATTTTAAATTTAGGAATTTGCTGCAGAACATAGGTGCTCTTAAAGTTATTTATCCATGTATCAAATTTTTCTTTAGTAATACTTTTGGTAAAATCATTTATGCTTACATCTTTATTAGGTAAAAATATATCCATTTCCATATTGTCGTAATAAGGCAGTGAAATTGCCTGAAAATTTGGTCCTTCCAGATAATTTACATAAGAAGTATTCTGCATAGTATCTATATTTAGTTTATTGCCATTAGATAAAGTGAAATCTTCTTTTTTTGTATTACCAGTTGAAAATTGATCTTCCCATTTCCCTTTAAAATATAGAGAATTAATTAAAATGGCTCCGGTATCTTTATCTATACTATCCAGTATTTTTTTTATTTGACCTTCCGTATGATTATTAACCCATTTATTTATTTTCACTAAAGTATCTGCATCCTCAAAATCTTCCGAACTTGCATCTGAAGCATAATATTTTTCAGCTGTATCTTTAAAATCACTGTTGAGAGCTATTTGCTTATTTGTCCATATTGAGTTTGCCATTTTCAAGTCAGTTGATTTTAAATTGTTGTAATAGTCTAATAGGCTATAATACTGTTTATTAATATCACTGTCACTTATATTTTTAAGTCCCATGCAATTTAACATTTCTTGTTTTGTTTCTTCAGCTGCTCCATTTTGGGTCATGGCAAGTATGCTGGATATACTTAAAGGGGAAATGATCATGTTTTCAGTATTATCTTCTGATATTAAATTTTTCATTAAATTAAATGCAAAAGTATTGTTTGCCGTAATTATAGAAGTAGTTTCATCTATGTTTATAGTTCCTATATCATTGGTTGTAAATTTCATCTGTATGTCATTTTTAAGTGATCTGCCCGGCTCTTTAAATACTATATCCTTAGAGATATTAAGATAGTATGTTTGTCCTATCTTGTAACCTTCTTCTGGAGGATCTACATAAACATATTTTCCAGAACTGTCTGTAGAAATTTTTACATTTATAAAGTTTCCTTGAGAGCCTTTTACATTTATAAATAGGGAATTTTCATCTACCGGTGTTCTGAATTTTATAGTCCAGGTTTTCATTGTACTTATATTTTGCTTGGCCTCCAGTTGAGTTATCTGTGACTTTTCATCTGAGTCTGCATGTATAACTGGGGTGAAATGGGTATACGTTGTCATAAATAACATAAGAAAAAATAGTGGAACAATTTTTTTTCGCTTGCTTTTATTAAGCATATTGCATCACTCTCCCTTAATCCTCATAATATTCCACATAATATTATAATAATATGAATGGTATTTTAAAGCAAATTGAAATTTTATATATTTTAATAAAATAAGTAATAAGTATCCAAGTACATATAAGTATGGCTTTTACCTATACCTACTAGAGGAGAGGGCAATAAATAAAAAAGGTATATGTAAAAAATGTTATAATTTGTAGTATAACTGCAAATTATAAATATTATATTGTTATATAAAACATTGTATTTTTAATAAATTAATAAATAATTATTTAAAAAACTTGACTTTTGATAAAATAGAAAATATAATAATACGAAACAAAGTAAAACATAATAAAGCTGCCAGGTGTGGATTGAGGTGATTTAATTCTTATAGGGATAGGAGGAATTTTCACTATGAAAATGGATCTAAGCATAAGGAGAGCTGACCAGGGTGATATTGAAATGATGACTCAGTTGTTAAAAGTCCTTTTTTCCATTGAGGAAGATTTTATTTTCAATGAGGAAAAGCAAAGGAGAGGTCTTGAAAGCATGCTTAAAGACCAGGAAAATCGGTGTGTATTTATAGCGGAGTATAATGGTCAAATTGTGGGAATGGTCTCAGGCCAAGCTTTGCTCTCAACTGCTGAGGGAGGCATATCTGTAGTGGTAGAAAATTTAATTGTCAAAGAGGTTTACAGGAAACGGAGTATTGGAAAAGAACTCCTTTTTAAAATAGAGAAATGGGCAGATTTAAAGAAGGCAAAAAGACTACAGCTCTTAGCGGAGAATGATAACTTTCCCGCGTTAAATTTTATAGGCATTTAAACTGGAATAATACAGGTCTTATGTGTTTAAATAAAAAGTATATATAGACTATATGAATGGAAACATGAGAGTATACTTTTTAGTTTTGTGAAGGAAATGCCAGAAGTATACTCAAAAAATGAATTAGAATATATTAAATTCTAACCCTATATAACTTATTATAACATAAAATGTCATTATTACTGTCTATTTTAAATGTTAATTAAATAAAGGAGGGGTGCGTTATGTCAGTCATAATAAAGCACAATAAAAAATTTATTATAGATAGAACTTTACCGGAAATTATGAAAAGATCAGAGAAGATTCATGAAAATATGATAAAAAATTTTTTAATATTATTAAAGGAAATAGGTGTGGATTTAATAGAGATAAATAAGAGCACTTTAAATAAAATTAAAAATTTGCCTAGAGACTTAGATTATATATACAGTATAGATGATATTTGTGATATATATTTTTTGAATAAATGTGAATTTGAATTTAAATATATAGCTGTGGATTATGAAAAAGCGGTTACTTTTAATAAGGATATTTTAAATAGACTAAAGGATAGGAAAATAATACTTGAGGCAGACATTAAAATTTTAGATAAATTGTTTTCAAGTGAAGGTAATAAAATTTTTAATAAGTTGCACATAAGCTGTGTGAGAATAAAAGGTATTGTAAAATACAATTTATCAAGATGGAGCGGATTAATAGAAAATATAAAAACTCATTTTTCTACAGATGTGGACTTTTGTCCTGATAATAGATTTTATATGGCAACGGCAATAGCTATGGAAGCTTGTTCAGATGGTGCAGATTTTATAACCGCAGCTTTTAATGGACAAATTTATGGATTTGCATCTCTAGAAGAAGTTGTCTTAGGCCTTAAAGTGATAAAAAAGGGAGAAGTGTCTGGAAATTTAAAGCTAATAGGTGAACTGGCAAAGGCATATACGCAGCTGACAGGGGAAAAAGTCTACTGTATGAAGGCTGTAATTGGAGAAGATATATTTAAATATGAATCTGGTATTCATGTGGATGGAATAGCAAAAAATCCATATACTTATGAACCTTATAATCCCTATGATATTGGAGAAAAGAGGACCATGTATATAGGAAAACATTCAGGGAAAAAAGCGGTAATGCTGCGTCTTAAAGAGTTAAATATAGATTATGAGGGAATTAATGGAAATAATTTTTTAAGTAGAATAAGGGAAGTAAGCATTAAATTAAAGAGAAATATTTTTGATGAGGAATTAATTCAAATTTATAATGATTTTAAAAATACCTGTTTACAATAAGATAGTTTTGTTATCACATATATAAATGTAAGTTGTCCACTGAGTAAAACTGGCTGTCATCTAGCTGGAATTTGCAAATTTGAAAAGTCCGTGAATTACACATTGAAAAAAAT
This sequence comes from Clostridium kluyveri DSM 555, assembly GCF_000016505.1. Lineage (NCBI taxonomy): Bacteria > Bacillati > Bacillota > Clostridia > Eubacteriales > Clostridiaceae > Clostridium > Clostridium kluyveri. The sequence goes on along the minus strand of NC_009706.1, from coordinate 1,856,469 downwards.
TGTGAATTGTTAATTGTGCATTGAAAAAGAGGGGGGATGTAAGTTGAATGTTAATATTGTGGATACTACTTTGAGAGATGGAGAACAAAAGGCTTGTGTAGCATTAGGTATAAAAGAAAAAGTAGAAATTGCCAAAATTATAAATGATATGGGTATTACTCAGATAGAAGCGGGAATAGCATCTATGGGGGGAGATGAAAAGGCAAGTATTAAAAAAATTGTAAATCTCAATTTAAACAGCAAGATATCATCATGGAATAGAATGAATATAGATGATATAAACCATTCCATAGATTGCGGCGTGGATATAATCCATATATCCATTCCTTCATCAGATCTCCAAATTAAATCTAAATTAGGAAAAGATAGAAACTGGGTTGTAAATACTATAAAAAAATGTATCGATTACACTTTAGGCAAAGGATATGAGATATCCGTGGGATTGGAAGATGCCAGTAGGGCAGATATAAATTTTTTAGTTGAATTATGTGAAACTGTTTTTCAAATGGGAGTAGAGAGAGTAAGATATGCAGATACAGTGGGTATTTTATATCCGGGGAAAATTTTTTATCATATAAATAAATTGAGACAGGAGGTACCTGTGGAAGTAGAGGTACACACACATAATGATTTTGGAATGGCACTTGCCAATTCTTTGGCAGCAGTAGAGGCCGGAGCTGCATTTGTGGATTGTACTGTCACTGGTATAGGGGAACGGGCCGGCAATTGCGATTTTGTAAAGTTCGCTAAAGTTTTATATATGCTGGAAGGTAACACGGTGTCCTGTAGAGATTTTGATGATTTGATGGAAATGGAACAACAAATTAAAGATATCATAAAATTGTCAGAGTAATTAAGAATCACTTGATTTGTATAGAAATAGGAAGGAGATTACTATGGGGATGTACATGGTAAGTTATGATTTAAGTCATCCGGATTACAATAATGAAAAAGTGAAAGAGACTATACAAAGTTATGAAGATTGGTGCCATTATCTGGATATAACTACCTACGTAATAAAAACTTCTGCATCTTATGAAGATATAAGAAATTCTTTGAGTGAATTTTTAATAGGTACTGACAGGCTAGTTATTTGTGAAATTCCTAATCCTGAAGTGTGGGTTACAAATAAAAAGTTGAATTGGAGAAATAAAACCTATGATGCCAGACATAAAAAAAATAATTATAAATTGGCAATCTCAAGTAAGACAGGTGAGAATATAGATGAACATTTTGGACATACTGATAGATTTTATATTTATTCCTATGATGAAAATGGCATTAATTTTATAGAAACAAGAAAAGTTTACAGGTACGGTATAGGAGTTGAGGAATGTAGTAACCATGATAAGAAAATTTCTAAAATACTAGAAACTGTAGAAGACTGTGATATTGTGCTAACTTTAAAAATGGGAGTACAGGCTATAAAGAAACTAGAACAGAAAGGCATTAAAGTAATTCAGATAAATACAACTGTAGATAAAGGAATTGAGAAAGCTTTAGAAGAGATTATAATAATGAATTAAATTGTTAAAATATTATTGTGAAAGGGGGATTATTATACTAAATTTATAATATATTATAAACTTAGTATAGAGATTATGAATAAAGAAATTGCAGTATTAGAAAATTATAATGGAGAAATAGCTTCTTTTTCAGAACCAGGTTTAGTTAAAGTATATACTAAACAGGATAAAGAATGGAAGATAAAGGATGAAATAATTTTTTCAATATACAAAATAACCGATGTAAATTTGATTCGAGAAAGAATTATAAAGATGGTAGAATCTTTAGGACAATGTAAAATTTTTGTAGGAAGAAAAATTGGAGGAATTCCCTACAGCATTTTAGAGAGATTTGAAGTGAATTCCTGGGAAATAACTGGAAGACCTGATGAATTTCTAGATCATGTCATGGAAAAAGAGGAGGATGAAGAGCGTAAATTATTAGAATCTTCTCCAAAATCTCAAGATAAGTATGTATGTGAACCTGTTAAGATTGGACAAGAAGGACGTTATTTTTTAGATCTTGTTAAGGTGCAACAACAGAATCCAAATATTACTACCAAACAAATATTAGTTCCATTTTTTAAAAATCAAACCTTTTCTGAACTTGTAATAAGCTGCAGTCATGTCCCAAAGTGGTTTGAAAATGGATTGGATAATTTTAATTTAAAGGCTGATGCTCAAATAGAAGAAAAGGGCCGGTTTAAGGTAACTGTTAAATATAAGATATGTTGAGGCCAGGCCTATTTTACAATAATTCAATAGAAAAAGGATTTATTAGGTAGTGTAAAACAACATAATAAATCCTTTTTTATTGACAGATAATTCTTATATTATAAAGCCAGTACACCTGTTTCTGAAGTTCTTATTCGTATAACCTCAGTGACATCTTTTACAAATATTTTCCCGTCTCCTGGGTTATGAGTTTGATTTGTGCTAATAATTATATCTACTACTTCTTGTACATCCTGGTCATTTACCATTATTGTAAACAATCTTTTGGATATTAGTCTGTGTTGTTCAGACAAATTTTCTGCTTGGTGTCTATTTATAGATATTTCACCATTAGATACCTTAAGATCTACCATTTTTTTACCGCGTCCAAGAACTTTTCTACAGGTAAAACAAGGAAATCCCGCTTTTTTCAAATTAGTTGCAGTTTTACTCACCATATTCATTCTAATAATAGCGTTAATTTCTTTCATAGTGTCATCTCCTTTATTTAAAGTTCTTTAGAGCCTGTACTTATTGTGTAAACTTCGTCTACAGGTGCTGTAAAAATTTTACCGTCTCCAAATGCCCCTTCTTCTCCAGTTTTTGCTGTGCGTATTATAGTATCTATTACTTCATCTTTGTCAGTGTCATTTATAACAATCATGAGCATTTCCTTAGGAATTTCATCATAATGTATGGAACCCACTTGAAGTCCCTGCTGCTTCCCCCTTCCTACAACATCATATTTTGTAACAGCCGGAAAACCTGCATTTGAAAGTGCGGATAAAACTGACTCTACTTTTTCTGGTCTTATAATAGCTTTAATCATTAACATAGAATTTCCTCCTAACGAAAGTTATTTATTTTATGAACGTTCTTAATTTGAACGTTATTATCTTTAATTTTAGGTATCAACTATAATATTTAAGAGTATCTAAATTTTCCATATATCATCGAAACATCTTTTTCTGTTTTTTATATTTCCTTTACTGCAGGTGTAGCAAAAAATTTTTTTTGCTTCCCGCCTGGTAATGTCACATTCTGGGTTGTGCCTTATCCAATGAATAATATTTTTTAATCTGAACATATTAATATCATTTATTCCTGTATTTAAGAGTCTTTTAATTATTGGCTTAAGTCCGCCTTCGTCAGACATAAATATAGTTATACTTAATGCTTTCGCAATGGCGAGTGAATACACTTCTCCTAAATGGCCGTGTCTTTTACAGAGATTTTCAAGGCCTATATACTCTTCACATAAAATTTTAAATGAATCCTTGTACACGCTATATCCAATTTTATCAAGTATATTTCTTGGATATAATATCTCTAATTTTTTCACAGCAATTAATTGTTCCAGCTGCTCTCTTTTTGTGAGAATTTCTTCCTTATAAACATATTCGTGTATGTAAGCCTTATCTGTTATATTATCAATGATTTTTACAAAAGCATTTATATCTTCAAATTGTACTAACTTATAATAAATATCCGCATCTAAAATTAAACAGTCGTATTTTCCATTATAAGTCATAAGGTATCTCTTCTAATCCTTCTTCTGAAAGATGTTTAGGTAATTTTTTTTTCACACCAAGTTTTTCAGGTGTTAAATCAAATAATTTTAATACATACTTTAATTTATCATAAGTTCTTACAGTCATCTCATAAGAATTAATTGCTAAATCGATAAAGTTAGAGAAGCTCTTAATTCTTGTCAGTTCGTTGTTTCTAGAACACAAACCAAGTCTATTTTGTAATTGAAATATGGAATTATCACAATTAATATCAATTAATTCTTCATATTTTTCATAGGATATCTTACCTATGCAATATAATTTTAGTACCATAGGTTTGTAAGGAAATAAAAATATATCCATTAGCCTTATAATATCTTCCATAGTTATAGAATCTAGTCTATTTATTTTCATTTTTAGAAGTTGTGATTCTAAAATTATATCTTTTACCAATAACTCAGAGGCAAAATAATTTGCTAGCAGTTCATTTTTATCTATGTTCTCCATACTATCAAAGACATAATCAAAAATTTTATCCTTTACAAGAAGTTCTTCATGATTTTCGGCAATACCAATAATATGTGCAAATTCATGAGCTGCTGTAAATATTTGTATTTCATAGGGCATGAAGGTATTTATGAAGATAATATTTTCTTTGAAATGATTATTGTCTGCTTTAACATAAAAAGCACACACATTATCCTTGATAGGATAATAGAGTACTTTACCTACTGATTCTAATAGTTTAAACATATCATCCTTTATTATAGGATTAATGATGTGATTTTCTTCTATTAATATATTAATTTTGGATTTGATACTTTTGATGTCATTTTCCAGAAGTATTCTTTTTAGATAATTTGAATTCATGCAAATCTTCCTCCATATTTATATATTCTTCAATTATGAAATATATAAGTTTAAAATTATCTTTGTTGTAAAAGCTGTTAATGAATTTTTCGGATAAATTATCTTCACAATAAATTTTTTTCTCTTCCCTTAAAAGCTTTTCTGGATCCACATCTAAAGTATCTGCAATTTTAGCTATTTCAACAGCATTTAGTGCTTTCTTACCTTGTACAATTTGTTTAAATACCTCATCTGAAACTCCAATCTTATGGGCAAACATAGATTGAGTCCAATTTTTTTTATTAAGTTCAATAAGAATGCTATTTCCAATTACTTCAAAGAAATTCACTGCAAGCACCTCACCATTATTTTTGAATTTCAGGTGATACATCTTTTATTTAATATCAGTCCTTAATGTTCAATAAAGTATGATAATATTTTTATACTAAACATAATATTTTGATATAAAAATTTATATTACACAATATAAATGGATGTTTTTAATATATTTTATATTGTTTCGTATTATTATATTTTTTATTTCGATAAAAGTCAAGTTATTGTAATGGATTTTGATTTAATATGAGATAAGCTTTTATTATGAAATTCCAAAATAATATAGTAAATCGTTTGTAAAGACAATAAATAATTAACTATTTATCAATAAATTATAGTTTTTCTGATAAATAATCAAAATGCTATTGCAATTTACGAAACATTACATTACAATATTAACAATATAATAATATAGTGTTTTAAACAAATTGAAATAAATTCGCATAAAAACGTTATGTGATATCATTGCTATTAAAAATTAGAAAAGGAGATGTGTAAATAAAAAGAGTAGAGATTTAGGTAACTATCAATATATCAATTTAAATGCTATATTTTTGATATATTATTATTAATAGTATATTTATTTTGATAAAATATTAATGAAACTATTGCCTTTTTAGAAAAATTGTGGTATATTTTCATATAAATTATTATTCAAAATCATACTAACACTTTTTATAAGAATCTAAAAAGCTTGATGTTTGATCAATATTTTATTGTTGGATGTTACATTGATAGTTAATTTAGAAATATAGAAAAATAATTGTAATTAAGTTGTGAATAGTTTTAGGTAGGTTAACATGAACTAGAGCATACCTCTTAGTTTTGTGAAGGAAATGCCAAGAGATATACTCAAAAAAATGAGTCAGAATATGTCAAATTCTAACCATATATAACAAAATTATACCATAAAAGAGCATCAGGTTCAATATAGTTTTTAAACTGCAATTAGTAATTTAAGGCAAATATAAAAGATTCTAAATGAAAAGCTGATAAGGAGATGATTGAGTTGAAAAATAAAAATTTAAGGGCTGTAGATTATAATCCATGTGAAATCTATGTTCCAATTAATAGGGAGATGAAATCCAATATACATCCCTGTTTTGGAGATAACGCTCATAAATTTGCCAGAATGCATATACCTGTGGCTCCTAAATGTAATATAAGCTGTAATTACTGCAGCAGAAAATATGATTGTGCAAATGAAAGTAGGCCTGGAGTTACAAGTGAAATTTTAAGTCCGGAAGAAGCCCTTGAAAAATTTAAAGTAGTTAAAAGTAACATGAAAAGTTTAACTGTTGTAGGTATAGCAGGCCCCGGAGATGCACTGGCAAATTTTCAAGAGGTAAGAAAATCTTTAACACTTATAAGGGAAGAGTCCCCAGAAACTATATTTTGTCTATCAACTAATGGCCTTATGCTTCCACTTTATGCAAATGAACTTATAAAACTTGGGGTATCCCATGTCACAGTAACCATAAATGCTGTAGATAAAAAAATAGGAGCAAAAATATATAAAGAAGTTAACTATCTAGGTCATAAATATGTAGGGGAAGAAGGGGCAGAAATACTTTTGGATAATCAGCTTAAAGGACTTAGTTATTTATGTTCCAGTGGCGTAGTGTGTAAAGTAAATATAGTTATGCTTAAAGGAATAAATGACAAGCATATAAAAGAAGTTGTTAAAAGAGTTAAAGAGTGCGGGGCATATATGACAAACATAATGCAGATGATACCAGTCCCAGGAAGTAGGTTTGAACATTTGCCTCTGGTTTCAAATATAGAGTTGAATGAAATGAGGAAAGAATGTGAAGTTGATATAAAGCAAATGTATCACTGCAGACAGTGTAGGGCAGATGCAATAGGCACCTTATCCCAAGATCGCTCTATAGATTTTAGAAATGCAGGATGTGGAATCTGTGAAAGTAAACATTCTGTTAAAGCAGAAAAACATGATCTTGAAAAGTGCATATCTAAAGGCAAAAAGTATAAATTTGCAATTTCATCAAAATCAGGCATTAATATAGATCAACATTTCGGACATGCTGATGAATTTTACATTTATTCATATGATTCAGGCACCGTGAAATTTTTGGAAAAAAGAGATGTAAATAAATATTGTACAGGAATTGAAGACTGTGATGAACATGATGATAAAATTTCAAGAATAATTAAATCTATAAAGGACTGTGATGCAGTGCTTGTACTCAGAATTGGATTTGATCCAAAAGAAAAATTAGAAACAGAGGGAATTAGAGCTATAGAGATGTATGATCCTATAGATAAAGGGATTCTCCGGGCCGTTCAGGAATTTGAAGAAGTTGACTGCCAGTTATCTTCTGTTATTGGAAAGTAATAGATGTAACTATAAATTATTAATTATTAACTATTAATTAAATAGGGAGGTGATATCTATTAGTTGAAAGCGGAAAATCAATATAAAGTTTAATTATTTTAATAATTTATAATTTAAAGGGGGAATAAAAAATGACAAGAAAGATAGCGTTTTATGGTAAAGGTGGAATAGGTAAATCAACTACACAACAAAATACAGCTGCAGCACTGGCTCATTTCTATGGCAAAAAGGTTTTTATTCATGGGTGTGACCCCAAGGCAGACTGTACACGTCTTATACTTGGAGAGATGACTCAAAGTACAATAATGGATACTCTTAGAGAAGAGGGGGAGGATTCAATAACAGAAGAAGCTGTTATTAAAACAGGATTTAAAGATATACGCTGTGTTGAATCTGGAGGACCTGAGCCTGGCGTCGGCTGTGCAGGAAGGGGTGTTATAACCTCAATTAATTTAATGGAAGAGCTTGGAGCTTATTCTCCTGATCTTGACTTTGTGCACTTTGACGTTTTAGGTGACGTTGTATGCGGAGGATTTGCAATGCCTATTCGTGAAGGAAAAGCACAGGAAGTATATATTGTTGCATCTGGAGAAATGATGGCAGTATATGCGGCAAATAACATTTGTAAGGGTATACTTAAATATGCAGATCAAGGTGGAGTCAGATTAGGTGGTATTATATGCAACAGCCGTATGGTTGATAAAGAATTAGAACTCATGGAGGAATTTACCGAAGCAATAGGTACTCAACTGATTCATTTTATACCTAGGGATAATATAGTTCAAAAAGCAGAGTTTAACAAGCAGACAGTAGTTGAATATGATGCTGACTGCAATCAGGCAAAGGAATATGGAGAATTAGCACGTAAGATTATAGAAAATAAAAATTTTGTTATACCTAAACCTTTAAAGATTATTGACTTAGAACAAATGGTTATGAAATATGGCCTATTGGATTAATTGAAAATTCCATGCATGCTCAAAGCCTATAAGGTTCTTAATGAGTCTAATTGTTGTAAATACCTCCTCCTCTTTTGTATATTATTTAGAAATTTAAAGATACATGAATTAAAAGTATGAACAGAGTGGAGGTAGTTTACTTCAAATAAAGTATAATATTTTAAAATTAAGGAGGTATGTAAAAAATGCCATTAAAGTTATTTAAGTGTGATGAAACTATTCCAGAGCGAAAAAGACATTGTTATGTGAAGCAGCCTGGAGAAGACACCACAATGTTTTTACCTGATGCAAACATAAATACCATTCCAGGAACACTTTCTGAAAGAGGCTGCAGCTTTTGTGGATCAAAGCTTGTTATAGGGGGAGTCCTCAAAGATACAATTCAGCTGATTCACGGCCCTGTGGGATGTGCATATAACACATGGCACACAAAGCGTTATCCAAGTGACAATGATAATTTTCAGCTTAAACACGCATGGTCTACAGATGTTAAAGAAAGGCATGTTGTATTTGGCGGTGAAAAAATATTAAAGCAAAGTATGCTGGAGGCTTTTGCTGAATTTCCAAATATAAAAAGAATGATAGTGTATACTACCTGTGCTACAGCATTAATAGGTGATGACCCTAAAGCAGTTGCGAGAGAAGTGCAGAAAGAATTAGGTGACGTAGATATATTTTGTTCTGAATGTGCCGGGTTTGCAGGAGTTAGCCAGTCTAAAGGACACCATGTGTTCAATATTAGCTGGATGAATGAAAAGGTAGGAACTTTTGAACCTGAAATCAAAAGTCCATATACCATAAATCTTATTGGAGATTATAATATTCAGGGAGACAGCTATGTTTTAAGCAGATATCTTGACAGGATGGGAATCCAGGTGATAGCCCATTTTACAGGTAATGGTACCTATGATGGCCTCAGGTCCATGCATAAAGCCCAGCTAAGTGTGGTTAACTGTGCCAGATCTGCAGGGTATATAGCCAATGAATTGAAAAAAACATACAATATTCCTCGTATTGATATTGATTCATGGGGCTTTGATTATACCGCAGAAGGACTGAGAAAAATAGGAACATTCTTTGGAATAGAGGATAAAGTAGAGGAATTAATTTCTGAAGAATATGCAAAATGGAAGCCAAAACTTGACTGGTACAAGGAAAAATTAAAGGGTAAAAAGGCCTGCATATGGACAGGAGGACCTAGATTATGGCACTGGACAAAATCCCTTGAAGATGATTTGGGTGTTGAAGTTGTGGCAATGTCATCAAAATTTGGACACCAGGAAGACTTTGAAAAAGTAATTGCAAGAGGAAAAACGGGGGCAATTTATTTGGATGATGCCAACGAATTGGAATTTTTTGAGGTTTTGGATGAAGTTAAACCGGATGTGATATTTACAGGTCCTAGAGTTGGTGATTTAGTTAAAAAACTGCACATACCATATATTAATGGACACGCATATCACAATGGACCTTACATGGGATTTGAAGGTTTTGTAAATTTGGCAAGAGATGTATATAATGCTACCAGATCTCCACTTTGGGAACTTGCCGGAGAAGATATAAGAGAGGTGTAGGGATATCTATGAAAAACAGAGTAGAAGAATTATTTTCGTTTATTCAAGAACGTTATTTGTGGCAATTTTATTCTCGTTCCTGGGATAGAGAGGAGAATATAAAAGGGATTTTGGACGCTACGTTTGAAATTTGTACAGGTAAGCAAGTGAAAGATAAAACATTAATGGATAAATATTTCTATACTGAAGGAAAAGCATTTTCAGAAGTTATAAAAAAGAAATTTCCGTGGTTTTTAGAACTTGATGAATCAGAAAAAAAATCTGTAATTAATGACCTACAGACAAAATTGTTAGATGTAGTTGTAACAAGGTCATTAAATGCTGAATTAAAAAATCCAAATTACTAATAAATTAGAATAGAGGTGATAGTATGTCCTTAGAAATAAAAGAAAAAGAACGGGCGGGAATAGTAAATCCGATATACAATTGTCAACCTTGTGGTGCAGAGTTTGCATCTATCGGATTAAAGGACTGCATTCCTTTAGTGCACGGTGGACAAGGATGTTCAATGTTTGTCAGATTGTTATTTGCACAGCATTTTAAAGAAAATTTCGAAATGGCATCATCTTCCATACATGAGCATGCAGCTGTTTTTGGTGGAAAGAAAAATGCGGAAGAAGGAGTTCAGGTACTTGTAGACAGATATCCAGATTTAAGAATAATTCCTATTGTTACTACTTGTTCAACTGAAACCATAGGTGATGATATTGAAGGTATAGCGGAAATTATGAATAGGAAGCTAAAGAAATCACATCCTGATAGAAAAGTTACCCTTATTCCAGTTCATACCCCAAGTTATAGTGGAAGTCATGTTCAGGGTTATAATGTAGCTGTAAAAGCATTTGTCAATGCTTTAGCAAAAAAAGGGGAGCCAAATGGTAAATTAAATGTTATAACTGGATGGCTAAATCCCGGTGATGTAGCTGAAATTAAGCATATATTGAAAGAAATGGATGTAAAGGGAAATATACTTATAGATACAGAAACATTTATGACACCAATTATGCCGGATAAATCCAGATTTGCATACGGGAATACAACAGTAGAGGATATAGAAGATTCTGCTAATTCTCTTGGTACTATAGCCTTGTGTAAATACGAAGGCGGTGCTGCAGCTCAACTGCTTGAAACAAAATTTAAAGTTCCAGCAGTAATTGAGGATATACCTGTTGGCATAAAAAATACAGATAAGTTTTTGAAAAATATCAGTAAGTTGACAGGTAAACCAATACCACAATCATTAGTTGAAGAACGTGGATTAGCCATTGATACCATGGTAAATCTGGCCCACATGTTCTTTGCAAATAAAAAAGTTGCAATTTATGGTGATCCTGATTTGGTTATAGGACTTGCACAGTTTTGTTTGGAATGCGAATTAGAGCCTGTACTTCTTTTGCTGGGAGATGATAACAAGGCTTATCAAAAGGATCAAAGATTAACTCAAATAGAGGAAAATGCAAATTGTGATATAGAAGTAATATGGAATTCCGATTTATGGGAATTAGAGCGCAGATTGAAAGATAAATCAATAGAGGTGGATTTAATCATGGGACATTCTAAAGGCAGATTTATGGCAATAGATTATAAAATTCCTATGGTTAGAGTGGGATTCCCGACTTTTGATAGGTCAGGGTTATGGAGACAACCTGTTATTGGATACAAAGGTGCTATGCTGCTGGCTGACATGATTGCTAACACCATGTTTGCCGATATGGAAAACAAGCATGATAGAGAATGGATTTTAAATACATGGTAGCTCATAATCAATAAACTAATAATTTTAAGTATATTGCCCATTTCACTAGAAATCAATTAGTTGTTAATGGGCAATATGCTCAATTAATTAAATTCTCAGGGGGTGAATTTTATTGAATAGTGTAAATGATAGTATTGTTTTTCATGGTAAATTGAGTAGATTATACCGTTTAGCTAAAGAAGGCAAGATTAAAACTAATCTGCAGGGCAGCCATACCCGTCCCTGTAAATTTTGGACAGCTACAAAAATTTTAAGTGGTATAAGAAATTCCATTGTTATTGCCCATGGCCCCAGCGGATGTGCCTATGGAGTTAAACAATCATATAAGTTAACCAACAGTAGAAACAGTGGTGCCCCTTATGAGGCAGTAGTCAGTACCAATATGGATGAAAAATATGTAATATACGGGGGAGAGAAAGGGTTAAAAGGGGCCATTAAAGAAGTGGATGACAAATATCATCCAGATGTAATTTTTATTGCTACCAGCTGTGCAACTGGAATTATCGGGGATAATGTGGATGCTGTGGCAGATAAAATAAAAGATGAGATAAATGCCCAAATAATGCCTATACATTGTGAAGGATTTGCAGGAGAATATAGAAGTGGATTTGATCTGGTATTTAAACAAATTGTAAGATTTATGGACCCTCCTACTGAGGAAGAAAAAGCTAGATTAGCACATTCTGTAAATATTGTAGGAGGTAAAATGGGGCCTGAAAGAACTGAAGTGGATACAGATGTAAAAGAACTGGTAAGGTTGATAAAGGGAATGGGTGCAGAAGTTAATTCAGTTATTGCAGGCAATTGTACTTTAGAGGAAATTAAAAGGGCGCCTAGTGTTGCTGTAAATTGCACTCTTTGTCTTGATTTAGGCTATGCCATAGGAAACGCTATGTTAGAGGAATATGGAACTCCATTAAACTCCACGATATTGCCTTATGGTATTAGTGCCACTAAAAAGTGGTTAAAAGGTGCAGCTAAAAAATTAGGCATGGAAAAAGAAGCTGAAGATTTAATACAAAGAGAATATAATGAAATAAAAGATGAATTTGAGGAAGCTAAAAAATTTCTTCAAGGGAAACTGGCTATTGTTGAGGGACATGATGCTATTAAATCATTATCTATTGCGCATATGCTTGAACGTGATCTTGGAATGCGTCCGGTTATATTTAATTTTCATCCTTGGAGTACAGAGGCAAGGGAAACAAGTATAGATTATTTATTAGAAACTGGATTGGATCCTGAGGTTTTAATTACAAAAGGTACTGTTGCTTTTGGTAAATATGAATCCATGAAGCAGACGGAAGAGGAATTGTTGGCTTTTCTTGGGGGACTAAGTGAGGATTCAGCTGTTTATTTTGGTTCTTCTCTCAGCTTTCCAACCATACCTTTGGTGGATTTAAATGCTATACTAAATCGTCCGAGATTTGGCTTTAGGGGAGCACTTAAGGTGGCTAAGTGTGTTAAAACAGCACTGGAATATTCTTTTAGGCCAAGGAGTTCATTATCTAAAAGAATGGTTTTTCCTGAAAAGTCAGGCCTTGCATCTATTCAATCATTAACACCTAAGCTAGGGCAAGATATGCCTGATTGTACAGTATATGCACATAGGAGGAGAGGCAAATGTATGATGAGTTGAAATTCCATAATTGTGAGCACAGCAAGGATCCGGTTTTAGGATGTGCCCTTGAAGGTGTTGCCAGTGTAATAGCAGGAATAGAGGATGTGAGTATTGTTATTCATTCACCACAAGGCTGTGCAGCAACAGTGGCAAATGCATATGATTTGCATGAGATAGATTTTACCAGGAGAAAAGTAGGCTGTACCCGTTTATTTGAAACAGATGTTATTATGGGAGCTTCGGAGAAACTTAAGCAGCTTATAAAGGATGCAGACAATACTTTTAATACTAAGACTATGTTTGTGGTGGGTACATGTGCTGCGGATATAATAGGTGAAGATATAGAAGGGATATGTAAAAGTATGCAGTCCGAGGTAAAGGCAAGACTTATACCTATAGTTGCAGGTGGATTTAGAGGTAACAGTTATGACGGACAGGATATAGCTCTAAATGCCATCATACCTCTTATAAAGAAAGGTGAAAAGAAATACAAAAATAGTGTGAATATTATATCGCCGCAGGCAAATTTAAATCCTACATGGTGGGAAGATCTAAATTGGGTAATTAAAACTTTAAATTCATTAGGGATAAATGTTCAGGCAGTTCTTCCACATAATACTTCCATGGAAGAAATTAAAAATTCAGCATCAGCTTCAGCTAATATACTTTTAAGCCATGATGCAGGTTATCAGTTTGCAAAAAAAATGGAGAAGATACATCATATACCTTTAATTCTTTCTGATATTCCACTGCCTATTGGCACAGAAAATACTGCCAGGTGGCTTAGGGCAATAGGCATATATTTTGGAGTTGAAGACAAAGTGGAGCAAATGATTAAAGAAGGAGAAGAAAAGGTAATAGGTTTACTGAGAAAGAGGGCACTTATGATAATTCCACGTTATCGTAACTGCAGGATTGCCATATCTGCAGATGCCACTATAGGAATTGGCCTTGTGAGGATGTTATTTAAAGAATTAGAAATGATTCCTGAAGTCATAATGATAAAATCGGGTAGAGAAGAAGCAAAAAAAGTACTCAACTGGGAGCTAAGCACCTTGGGTATTTCACCCAAGGTAGCATTTTCTGTAGATGGATATCAGATTAAAAAAGGATTAAGTGATTTTTATATTGATACAGTTATTGGTTCTGCCTGGGAGAAGTACATGGCAGAAGAAATAGGAATAAAGGTTGCCTTTGATGTTTTAAATCCCACAAATAGAGATATATATGTGGATAGAGCATATTTTGGATATGATGGTATGCTCAATATACTGGAAATTATGGGCAATGATTGGGAAAGGGCGTATCGTTCAAAGGAGATTAGCTGGGCACAATATGAATAATTTTTATTAGCTTTCTCCTATAATTTTTCCTGTTTCGCTTGTATCGTACACATCAATGCCTTGAATTTCCATTTTAAATTCCTGGGAATTCAGAACGGAAAGTATTGCCTGAATAATAGGAGATTCAAAATCTTCTTTCTTAATAACTAAATCACATTTTTGTTTTTGTATTGGTATGAATTCTATATTCTCTACTTGGGAAATAGTTTTTTGGTTTCCCACAGCAATATCTGCTTCACCTCTGGATACAGCACTTGCTGCTGCAAAATGAGAGAAAACTTCTACATCATAACCATTGATAAGTTTTCCTGATATTCCAAGTTTCCTAAATTGTTCGTCTATAAGTACACGTACACCAGAACCTTTTTCTCTATTTACCATGACGATGCCAGGTCCTGATAAATCATCCCATGAAGATATATTTTTGGGATTTCCTTTGAAAACATAAAAACCCTGCATATGACATGCAAGACGGACAATTATGCAGGGAACACCAGGCAGTAATCTTCGGACATAGGGTATATTGTAGATGTTATTGTCTGAATCCCATAGATTGCAAGAAGTAACAGAGGCATTGCCTTTATATAGGTTTATCAACCCGTCATAGCCTCCTATGTATCTTCTTAGTACTTGAAATTCATTTGGATAATGTCCCAGGTGTTGTGTCAATACATCAAGAAGCAGTTCCTGGCCGCATATGATAAAATTTTTGTCTTCAGTTAACGACTGCTGTTGGGGTACCTGAGTCTTACGTTCAGTAATAGGATTAATAATTTTAATATTATTAGTTCTGCTTTTATTTTTATAATATTCAACATCTTCAATATCAACACGAACCTTTCGGCCAATACGATAAGAAGGCAATTCACCTTTTTTAATCAAATCATATACTGTATTTTTTGATATATCTAAAAGCTCGGCTACTTCTTGTGCCGATAATGATGTTTTATCTTTCATATAAATGATCCACCTTTTTAATAAAATAATATGAATTGAACTACTTTAAACTAAAGCAGTAATCATTAAACATATTATCTACTATTTCATAGTATTTTGCAAGGCTAATGTTATTTATTAAAGCTCATATAACATAGGAATACAAAAATGCTATATGAGCTTTAAATTTATGAATTTATTTTTTAGGATTCATTATATCTTCTAGATCTTCACTGTTTACATTATAGTTATAATATGCTTTGTAAAATTCTTCTACCTCTTTATTCATATCTATATCTGTAAACATGTCAGGGTATAAAGTTTTAGCTGCCCATAATACTTGTAGTGCATTATCACCACTTCTTGCACACCACACATTTACACCTTTGGGATTTATATAAACTTTATTATTTTTAACTGCATTGATGTCTTTAAATCGCTCATCTTTTAAAATTGCATCTTTGTTAGGCGCATCTCTGACTATAATTACATCAGGATTCCATTGGACTACATTTTCCATAGAAACAGTTTGAGACATACCTTTAACTCCATTTTGTGCAGCTGTGTTTATGCCACCAGCTATTTCTATCCAGGAAGTAACTATTGAGTTATTTCCATCGGTACTTAAAGGGCTATCTGCTGAATAATACACTTTTAATTTGTCATTGTCAGAAATAGATGAAGTTTTTTCAGTAATACGCTTTATATTAGAATCATAGTAGGAACAAAATTGAGAAGCTTTTTTAGTTTCTTCTTCTCCAAGTAAATTCCCCATTAAAGTTACAGACTTCTTAAGTTCTTCTGGTGTATCATAGGATATTATAACTACAGGTATATTTAATTGTTCTATTTTTTTCTGAAGTGCTTCTTTACCCGACCATAATACAACTACATCTGGTTTTGATTTAATAAGTTCTTCAATATTCACTTCTTTATCAAAAGGTGAAGATACTGTCTTTATTTTAGGGGTAATACCAGCAGCCGTGTTATTATCTATACTAAGACTTGAAGAATGGCCTAAATTAAAGGTTTCAACTTTGTTTATATGTACTCGATGTAGGATTTTAAATGCCTCCAAGACTTATATCTGGAGGCTAACTTTTATCATAAATTTTCCCCTGCAAATACATAAGTTCTTGTTTTAATCTTTTTACTTCCTCAGATAGCTCTTTAATTTTTTTATTCTTGGCTATAAGAAGAGTATCTTTGTTGTTCTCTGTCATTTGTTTTTTCATATTTTTAGAAGAAAATACTTCTATCTGCCTTACTCTTAATTCCTCTATTCTTTTACGAACATCCTTATGCGTATATAGATAAGTTTTAGATACGTTAGCTTCTATTGAAACACTATTAAAGTTAATAGGTTTTTTCTCAATAATAAGCTTTTGGATTGTAGCATCCACACGTTTAGTGACTTCCTCTTTTTTATCTTGGGCATATTCTTTTAAGCCTTTGATATTCCTAACATGGCTGCTGGGCATTGTTCTTCTCCTCCTCAGTATATTCTCTACCTTTCTTTCCAGCCTTATGATGTATTTTACCTTGCTTTAGTAATTCTAGAATAGTTTCATACCTTTCTAGGAGAGCCTGATTTTTTTCAATCCATACACTACGATTTTGAGCTTTTCCACGTTCAATTACAGCTTTTGTTTCCTGAATCTCCAATTCAAATTGTGGTATAAAGTCTGGAGTAGTACAAAGATTACGGCATATTAGACAAGGATTCAATTGAGTATGACACTCTTGTTTCTTGGGCTTTATGCAATAGCCTAAAGGCATCCTAACAGCATCTAGATTATGCCTTATATATTCCCACTCAATAATATCTTCATTTTCTATATCTGATATATCTATCTTTTTTAGCTTACCAGCATCATCAATTCTAAAAAGTCCTTGCTTAGTAACTTCTTCCCATGATTTTCTCATTGTAGTGTCAAGTATTTTAGCGTATGTAAGTGTCATTTCAGGTGATGCATGGGCCATCCACTTTTGAACATGAAGCAAGCTCATCCCATTATTAATGAGTTCAATAGCCTTTGTATGTCTAAAGGCATGGTTTTTAAAATGAAAGATATTGCCATCATCATCTATTATATTTTTTTCAATTGCGAGACGATTAAGATAATCACTGACACATCTTGCTTCTGGAGGATTTCCAGCACGTTTACCTCTTAACCTCACAAAGAGTAATTTATTAGGATTGTTAAATTCATTGCTTTTAGGTATTGTTATCTGTATTACTGATTTAACAACAGCTGCAACCTCATCAGTAATTGGAACTCTATGATTTAACACTTGTGTTTTCTTTATGTCTCCACATATATACCAACCTTGAGGAGTGTGATCTAGGCAATTATCATATCTAAGATTTAAAATATCTGATATTCTCCAGCCAGTTGCACGTAATAATATAACTATGGGTATATACTCTGCTGGAGTAAGAAATTCAAGGTTATCATCTAGCTGCTGTAATACACATTCAGGTATATATTTTATGTCATTTTCAGTTCTCATAGGTATTTTAGGCAAATCTTCTTTAAAAATTAATAGGAGAACTGGTTTAATTGGTGCCTGTTCATATTCTGCTTTTTGAATATACTCAAGAAAAGTTTTAAGAAACATTAAATACTCTAATTCTTTTTTTTGATTCCCCTCTGTAAAATTACGCAAATGACTAAAGTAATCTTCCATGTCTTTTCTAGATAATGATTTTAAATCATTCCATAAAGGATATTTTTGATAAATAAATTGTAAAAACGTTCTTATTGTTCTTACATCCCTGCAACACTGTGCATGGGAGCATTTGCTTATACGCATTTTCATATAATTTTTTACTGTTTGGCGATATATTAAAGGAACATCTGAAAAGTGTAGATAATAATGGCATCTATCAGTAGAATATCTTGCTGCTACAATTTTTCTAAAATCCCAAGTATCCTTTTCAAACTCATTTCTATCATCATAAAAGTTTTGATAAAACGGTACTATTTGACTAATAAGATAACTATAAAATTTATAAGTCTTTATTCCCAAATCAGCTAGGTATGTTCGTAGTTGAATAGAGGTTTTACTAAGATCTAACTCAATAAAACTATTTAAATCTGGATATTGTTTTTGAAAGAAGTCAGAAAGTCTTCTAAACACCTGACTGTATTTATAAATGGTATCAATTGTTACTATGCTATTTGTAAGTCTGTATTTTAAAAAGTATTTTAGCTCTAATTTTAGGCTAGAATTAAAAAAGCTAAAATTAATTTTCTTATATTTTATATCGACTCGACTTGATGTCTTCCTGTATTCAGAAAAAACATCATCTTTAAGGTTCCAAATATCCTGTTCCCAGTATCCACGTAAAAATTCATACATTTCATATAATTTTTCATTAGTTTGTTGTAGTATGAAAATACTATTCATTTATCCTCACCTTTTTTAGTCTCATTTTTTCTTCAGCTTTTTCCCAATCTTTGCGAATATCTTCGTCAGAAGGATGAATGTACATTTGCATTGTGGTTTGAACATGTGCATGACCAGCGCGTTTCATAAGATGCTCATCTCTCCAACCAGCTCTACGAAGTTCTGTTAAAGATGTATGTCTCAAAATATGTGGTGAAACATCTATTCCTGTCTTGCTTTTCAGTCTATTAAAAAGTGAAACAACATCCTGATATTCCAATGGCTGATACTTATTTTCTCCAGAAAATTTTATAAATACATGATTAGTATCAACTTCATCAGTATGATACTCAGCTATATAATCCATATAAAAATTCATGAGGTCAGAAGAAACATCAATAGTTCTAGGACTACATACTGTCTTTATTTCTGCATGGTTACTAAGTTCTCCACGATCTCTAATATGAATTTTACCGGCATCAATTTGAAAATCTTCAAGCCATAATGCAAGAGCTTCACCTATACGTATGGAGCTTTCCCAAAGTAATTGAATTAGAAATTTATCTCTAATATTTGAACATGCATCCATCAAAATACCTACTTTTTCTTTTGATATTGTTTTGGGTTTTGATTTAGGCGCTTTAAGCTTTAGAATTTTTCTATCGTAGCTTCTATCCTTATTGATATGGTATAGAAAATTTTTAAAACCACGATGGGAGCCTGATATTTGCCTTTTCAATCTTACTGACAATTGAACACTATAATCTTCATGTCTCATAATATAATCATAAAATCCAATAACCGTAGATAAGACTATGTTTATTGTTTGCGCAGTTCTCGTTGATGTTGCTAAAGCTATAGGAGAAACTTTTAGACTACCATAAGGATTTTGAAGCCATCTCATAAATGAAGCCATTTCATCTAAACCAATATCTCTATAATCTAAGCTCTCTTGGTCTAAAAATTGAAAAAAGAGTTTTAAGTGATAGCAATAAGCTCTCAAAGTATTTCTTGCTGCACCTGCATTATCTTTATATCTTATGTACTTTAATACTACTTCTACTGGTTCCCCCTTATCATCAACCAGCATATATCTTTCTTTTCCTTTTCCTGTAATTAAAGCTTCGACCCTCATTTCTATCCACTCTCCCATTCACAACTAATCTTCTATACCTAGTGTTCTACTATTACTATTTTTTATACATATAGTTTTTTGTTAAACAAAGTATAAAAAATAGAGATAGAAGATTCATAGTGTACTATGAGTTCTATCTCATTTCCTAGTATAGTTAATGGCAAGGCTGCTGGTATTACCCCATCTAGAAGAAATATAAAAGGTTATAAATCTAAAGAAATATATAACTGCGATAAAAGTGTGGAGGAACTGTTTGGTGAAGAAAAAGAATTCTTGTTGTCTAAAATGCCATTATATGAAACTGCCAGAATTTAAGATTGTAGAGCAAACAAATGTTTTGTTGCTATGATAGATTCCTGCTATTATTCGGTAAGATATATTCATCAAGGATATTAATTTATAATAACGGTAAAAAATTGATGATCATAAAAAATATCAGGGTTTAACAGATGAAGTATAAATATAAATCATTATATTTATACACTTATGAAAAAACCAAAGGTGCTAGTTAGCAGCACAGTTTTTTCTCAATTAAATTAAAAGTTAAAAGATATATACAACATTTATTTTTCTAATGAAGAACATGATTTTATAACTTAATATAGTTGGCAGGATCATATGGATCTATCCAAAGGGGAGTGCTCCATTAAAGAACTGAAAAATATATGCCCTACTAATATTTCCATAGATAAAATAGAGTCTATTTGTGCAAAAAAGATGATGAAAGTGCCATTTACATTGAAGACTATAATTCAGATATAGTACAGAATTCTATAAGTGTGCTTGACCATTACATACTACAAGAATCCACAGTCATTGCAATTATATATCATCAAGCGAATTTGAAAAGTATATGAAAAAGCCAAGAAACTTAATGTGTCTATTGCAAGTTAAAATACAGAAATGATTTGGCATTTTCTAATTTTAATTTGTACTTTTTCTTGACGTAGCACCAAGCCGACAGCAGCATAAAAAATCAAATAACAAGTTGATTTACAAAAAAGTTAGAAACAACAAGTTTGGATTGTCTAATTTATTGAGTAAAGAACACTATCTTTGTTTCTACATATAGTCCATATATCTTATAAAATACGTTATTACTTTAGCTTAATGTTTCTAATAAATCATAAACAGTTACTTCATTTATTTCACTACAGAAATTGTTACTTAATGAACAAACTGAAGAAATATGAAGATTATCAATATAATATTTTTTGAAATAACATAAGTTCAATTTGTTATTGGTAATAATGGAAATTTCATCGTTTTTTATGTCGATGGAAAAAGAATTTAAAGGTAATGATAGACCTCTGCCATCGGCTTTAACATAACTTTCTTTTAATGTCCACATCAAATAAAAGTATCTTTTCTGATTTTTTATATCTTGATTCATAAGATTGATATATTCTTCTTTTGTAAAGAATGTTTTGGCTATATCAAAATCTATAGATTTAATATATTCAACATCTATACCCACAGGGTTGTTTGCTACAGCACAAACAACCCATCTGCCAGAATGAGATGTATTAAAATACAAGCTATTTGGTTTAATTAGAAAGGGCTTATTATAAGAATTTACATTAAATTTAAGTTCATCATTTTTATAGTTGCTTATTTTGCATATAGCATATCGAGAAAGTAAAGCTCCAAACAAACATCTTAGGGAATCTTGTTGAAACATAAATTTTTTTATTCGTTCTCTTTTATTTTTAGAAACTAGTTTCATAAGTGAATATAGTAATTTTTTGTTTGAAAATGTTTTAATTTGAATTCCATAAATATGTACCATAAATAGCTCCTTATTTCTGTTAGTTCTATGTAACTTTTTTATCAATAATAATGGGTTAAATACCTAAAATAGAGTTTATTTTTTATGTTTTCCGTATCTTGTGAAAAATATTTATTAAGTTATTTTATCATTGCAAGATTATGTATACAAGACTATAAAAGTTAATAACCACAATAATCGTACTTTTCTTATACATTTAAATAAGTTATAGTAAATAATGTTGTATTAATTTATCAAGTTACATTTTTTAGAAGTACATTATAATAAAAATCTATTTTTTCGTTATTATAATTTATAGTTAAAAATCTGTTTGGATAAAATTCGACAATATTTTCAAAAAAAAACAAAGGTGTAAAGTATTGACATTGTTTGTTGCGAGAGTTAAAATTAATATTGCAAGCAATTGAAGTTATATCTATAAGTGAAGTAGTGAGATATTATAGGCAAATGTCAGATTTTAATGTATATATGATGAGGTCAAATCCCTTGGTTTTCAGCCGAAACCTTTAAGGTTAACTTAGGATTTAGTTTGTTTAAAAACTAACAATGAAGAAATAATACAGGGATTGGTGCAATTAGCCTAAACTTTAGTCTAGGATCTTAAACTCGGAAGGTAATGTTTGTTTTTAAATAAAGAGATAATTTTTAGGAAATCTATATGTTAAAATTTTGTCAATATTAATGATAAAGTAAAACCCATAAATCATATAAGTTCTTGGTGGAAGCACATGATTTATGGGGCAATAAAAATAACTTGATGTTACTTTTACTAGTATTTATTATATCAACAAAAGTGAAGAGTGTAAATAATAAACATAATTTTTTATGGTTTAGTAATTTGAAAAATTTTATAAGAATTATTTATAATCAATTCCATATTTAGAGATCTATTACTTTTGGATTTCTAAAGTTTTACTAATAAAATTTTTATTATAGTTTTTATAACTATGGGTTGTTCAATAATTAAATTTAAAGTATAAAAAGGGCTACAAAATATCTTTTTGGGATTAGAATCAGTATTTATATGCTTAGGGAAAATGGTTATTCAACAATCTAAACTATATAATCTAGAATGACACATAGCTAATTCCCAAAAAACTCTTAAGGAACTCTTAAGGTTATTTATAAAAATTTTTATAGACATTTATTGTGATTCATAACCTTAATAAAATATACAATTATACATTAGTGGGGGATGATAATGAGAAAAACAAGACTTTTTTGTATTCCGTATGCAGGTGGTTCAGCAATAATTTATACAAGATGGAAAAAGTATTTGAATAGTTCCATTGAACTTTGCCCCATAGAATTAGCTGGTAGAGGAATAAGGAGTAGTGAACCTCCGTTTAGTGATTTAAAGCAGGTTGTTGAGGATGTATATTCCCAAATATACTATCAGATCAATGGGGGCCCATATGTGCTATTTGGGCACAGTATGGGAAGCTTAATTGTTTTCGAATTATATCATAAAATTAAAAATCAGAATAGAAGTACTCCATTACATATATTTTTCTCTGGAAGAAACGCACCCAATATTAATAAAAATACTGAATTTTATAAAATGTCAGATATAGATTTTAAAAAAGAAATATTAAAATATAATGCCATACCAGACATAGTATTTGATAATGAAATCATATATAGATATTTTATGCCAATATTAAGAGCAGATTACAGGGTTATAGATAGTTATAAATATATACCTAAAAAAATGAAAATAAGTTGTCAAGTAACTGTGTTGAACGGGTTAGATGATGTAGATATAAAATTCAGTGAGCTTGATAAATGGAATGATCTTGTACAAGAAGAATGTACTTTTTGTAATTTTAGTGGAGGACATTTTTTTATTAATGAGAGAATGAAAGAAGTTGTGGAAGTAATTAATGATACTATTTACAAAAATACACAAAATCAATAATTATATGAGGGGGAAAAAAGTGAATAATTTAGTGGATATGTTTATTAACATAAGTAACAATGAAGATAAATCGATAACCTTTATTGATGATGATAATAAAGAAGAGATTATATCATTTAGAAATTTATATATAATGGCACATCATTTATTATATCAATTACAAAAAATGGGTATAAGTCAAAATGATGAACTAATATTCCAAATACAAGATAACAAAAAGTGTATTATGTTTTTCTGGGCTTGTATATTAGGACGAATTATTCCAGTACATGTTACTAGTGGTAATAATCATGAGCAAAAATTAAATCTTTTCAGAATATGGAAACAATTAAATAATCCTTATTTGATTACAGATCGAGATACTTTATTAAATCTTGAAAATTATGCAGTTATGCATGAGTGTTTAGAAAATATAAATGATATTAAAAAAAGAACTTTTACTTTAGAAGAAATAAGCGTAGACGGTCATGATGGTGTTATAAAAAAAAGTAAGGCTAATGATATAGCGTTTATACAATTTTCTTCTGGTTCAACAGGTGAACCCAAAGGGGCTCCAATTACGCATGCTAATGTAATAGCCAATATAGATGATATTATAGAACGAACTCAAATAACCTCAAAGGATTCATTTTTTAGTTGGATGCCATTAAATCATAATATGGGTATGATTGGATTTCATGTCTTGCCTCTTAGAGCAAATCTTAATCACTGTATTATGTCGACAGATTTATTCTTACAAAAACCAGTTCAATGGATTGATGAAGTTAATAAACGTAGATCTACATATATTGTTTCCCCAAATTTTGGATATAGATATTTTCTATCACATTTTAAGCGTAGCAAAGCGATTAAATGGGAATTATCATGTGTACGTCTAATTTTGAACGGTGCAGAACCAATTGATGCTTCATTGATTCAAGAGTTTATGGATGCATTAGCTGTTTATGGACTTCGCAGAACAAGTATGTATCCAGCATATGGAATGACTGAGGCAACTTTAGGCATTTCATATCCTCCAATTAATGAGGATATGAAAGTGTTGAGTATTGATCGAAATCAAATAATCACAGGAAAACATGTAAATTTTATTAATACTGAAATGAGTATAATGAAAGCAATTAGTTTTGTGGATGTAGGATCCCCATTATCTAACTGCTCGGTGCAAATTGTTGATAATGGGAGGAGTGTTCTAGGAGAGAATACTATAGGAAATATTTATATCAAAGGAAAGAATGTGATCAAGGGATATTATAATAACCAAGGTGCTACTTCCGAAGCAATCAACGAGGAAGGGTGGTTGAATACAGGAGATTTGGGTTTTATGCACAATGGACGTTTGGTTATCACCGGAAGAGCAAAAGATATAGTTTTTATTAATGGGTGTAATTACTATCCACACGATATAGAGAGAATTGTAGAACAAGTAGATGGCGTTGGATCAGGAAGGGTTGCTGCATGTGGTATATATAATAAAGAAATGCATAGAGAAGAAGTGATTATTTTTGTTCTGACTGACGTTAATTTGGAGAAATTTACACTATTAACTTTCAAAATCAAACAACATGTAATGAAGTGTATGGGGTTAAATATTAAGGATGTATTACCTGTTAGAGAATTTCCTCGAACGGATAGTGGGAAAATTCAACGATATAAAATTGCAGAAATCTATAAACTAGGTAAGTTTGAAGGGGTATCTCGTAGGATGAATATGTTGTCAGAAGAATTTACGAATAATAGAAAGATTAAATGTGCAGATACTGTTGTTGAAAGAACTGTATTATCAATTTGCAAAAGTATTTTAGGAAAATCTAAAATAGACATTCATGATAATTTAATAGAAATGGGTATGGATTCAATTCTAATTGCAAAAACATGTAAAGAGTTGAATGGATGCTTCCAAAGAAAAGTATCTGTTGCACAAATTTTTGCACATCCAACTGTTTCAGAATTATCTCAATATATAAGTAATGTAAGTAAGAAAGATGAAAAACAGGAAAAACGCATAGATAAGCTTTTTGAAGGATTGGATAAAGGAGATTATACGGTTAATGAAATTATTGATATTTTAGATCAAAGATGAGGTGAATGGAAGAGTGAAAAATGTTTTTAAATACATTATAGAAAATGAAAGAGCAGGTTATCTAGACAGACAAATAGCTGTGAACCTGATTAAAATGTTAAATACTTCAGAGACTAACAGTATGAAAGATATAGCTATAATAGGAATGTCAATAAATATGCCTATGGCTCAAACTTTAAATGATTATTGGAATAATATACGAAGTGGAAAAAGGTGTGTTATTAAATTTCCAAATAACCGTAAAATGGATACAGATCAATATCTTACATGGTCTGGAATGTCAAAAAATAAGCAAAAATATATACAAGGTGCTTTCTTAAATGATATTGATAAATTTGACTATGAGTTTTTTAAACTTTCACCCAATGAAGCACGTTTGATGGATCCTGGTCAACGATTATTTCTTGAAACAGCATGGAGAGCTATTGAAGATGCAGGATATGGCATAGATAAACTTTCAGGTAGTAAAACAGGTATATATGTCGGGTACTCGACGGATTTGGAATATAATTATTTTAGGATGGTTTCAGAAGTAGAACCATCATTTACATCCATGGCGATGCTTGGAAACATTCCTTCATTCATACCGAGGAGGTTAGCATATATTTTAAATCTAAAAGGGCCTAGTATGGTTGTTGATACTGCGTGCTCTTCATCTATGGTAGCTGTTCATTTGGCATGTAAGGGCATTAGCAATGGTGAGTGTGATATGGCTATAGCGGGTGGGATTAGGATAAATTTGTTCCCACTTCAAAACAAAGTTCGTATTGGAATAGAATCTCCTAGTTTTGAAACAAGAACATTCGATAATAGTGCTGATGGGACTGCCATGGGTGAAGGTATAGTTGGATTATTATTGAAACCTTTAGAT